>JANNFA010000054.1:0-15085 GCA_031379345.1 Candidatus Omnitrophota bacterium
TTCGTAGGTTCGCTCATGACGTGTCATGTCCTCCGCTGGCTGGCTTACGTGTAAATTATCGCGCTTTTGGAAGCGCGAATTTTGTCCGTATGCAAGGCGCGACGACGAGACGTAGTCGTGACTACGTCGAGAAGGAGCAACGCGGCAGACGGGCAAAAGACGCGCTTCCCCAAAGGGGCCGGGCAATTTTACGCTGCGACTGCGTCACTCGTTGTCGGCATAGTTAACACTATGCCTCCTCCTCGTTCCTTGTCTCGCGGCGAAATTGCCTCGGCCAAAAGCTGCGATAATTTACACGTAAGCCAGTGATTGCAATATAGCATGCCGCGGAACAATGTCAAGGCGTGAAATGTAAAATTCACGTTAAGAAAATCAAATCATGCGGATGTAGATAAGAAGAAGGAGTATCGAGGTGATGATAAGAACTATATTTACGACCGACAATGCTCAGCCCGTGCTTTTCATACCGAATGCGATACCATTCACGGTCAAAAGAAGGATCTCATCGATCTTTTTGCGGTCTTCTTCGTTTGACTCGCTTGATTTTTCACGGATTTCACCGAGAAAACGCATCTGAAGGTAGTGGAGCGGATCAATGTAAGGATTCCGCTGACGTATGGAGTCCCTCAGCACGCGGTGGGAGTCGAGAATCTCCTTCTGTGAGCAGACTTCGAGCACTTTTTCGACCGCGCGTTTGTGCTCCGAGGCGATCTCCCCGTGAACGCGCTCCCTCAGCTCACTGTCTGCGACCATTTCGGCATACTGCGAGGCGATGGGAATGTCCGTTTTTGCCAGAGACGTCTGCAAGTTCGTCAGGATGGAGTGGAAAAACGGCCATTCTTCGTACATTTCACGCAATTCCTGGAGGCCCTGCGGATTCTCGGAGATATAGCTCTCAAGTGCGAAACCGATCCCATACCAGGCCGAGATAATATATCGTGACTGGATCCAGCTGAACACCCACGGAATCGCCCGAAGTTCCTCAAAAGTCTCTTTCGATCCCCGTAAGGCGGGACGGGAACCGATATTGGTTTTTTTAAGAACCTGGATGGGTGTCGCTTGATTAAAAAAATCCAGGAAGCCGGGCGTGTCAAATAAAAGCCGGCGGTATCGGCCGTACGCGAGGTCGGATAATTTTTCCATGCGCTGTTCCCATACCGGGATCTTTTTGTTACGTTCAAACTCCTTCTTACTGACGAGATTCGTCCATGCGACCGCCGTGATCATCTGCTCAAGGTTGCGCTCGGCGATCTCGGGATTCGCATATTTCTGCGCGACGACCTCCCCCTGCTCGGTGATCTTGAGTCGTCCAAACGATGCGGCATAGGGCTGCGCAAGGATGGCGCGATGCGATTCGCCTCCCCCGCGGTCGATGGTTCCGCCCTTTCCATGAAAAAGCTCGAGTTTCACGCCATGTTTTTCGGCGACCTCGTAGAGCTTCTTCTGAGCGAGGTAAAGTTTCCAATTCGCCGTGACATAACCGCCGTCCTTGGCGCTGTCTGAATAGCCAAGCATCACCTGCTGAACATTGCCCTGGGAGCGGATATACGAACGATAGATCGGGATGGAAAAAAGCCGATCCATGACTTCATGCGCTCGTTCCAAAGAACGGATCGCCTCGAATAGCGGGATGAGGCCGACCGAACTTTCCTTTACTTCTTTTCGGGTTGCGCGTATCAGACCTTTTTGTTGCGCAAAGTAAAAAAGCGCGAGGATGTCCTCCTCCGACTCGGTCATGCTGAGAATGTAGTCATCCGCGACTTGCCGGTCCACTTTCTCCTGGATGGTGCGCATCGTCGAAAGCTGTTCGAGAAATTCTTTGGACTGCGTCGAAAGCGAAAGGTTTCGTCCCATTTTTTTAGAACGGATTATTTTAAGAAGGGTCTCGGTGTCATACATCTCTCCAGGAAACACTTCTATAAACGCCTGCTTTACTTTTTTGGCGTGATCACGGAAATCTAACTTTGCCAGATGAAAACCGAAAAAATTCACCTGGTCAAGGAGACGCTCGAAATCGGCGGCCGCGAGTGTGCCTTTATGCGTAAGCAAGCTGTCACGGATGACTTCTAGATCCTTCGTGAACTCTTCGACTGTCGTCCCTGGCTTTTTCTTCTCCAGCATGTTCTGTATCTTCTGATGCATAAAAGAAAACTTTTGCCGGTAAAGCTCGCTCATCTCGTAACGCTCCAGGTCCTTCGCGAGATCCGGCATGATCTTGGCATCCTCGGCCACCGACTCCGCAAGCTTGCGGCTGGCTTTTACGACTTCCTGCGACTGGCTGTGCTTGCGGATAAGGTCTTCGAGAGAGGACAAATAGACATTCAAAATAAGTTTTTTCTGTAAATCAGCGGTTTTTTTGGTGACTTCGCAAGTGACGTTTGGATTCCCGTCCCGGTCTGCGCCCACCCACGAACCGAAACGTACGAACGGTTTGATGGATTGTTTTGTTGCGCCAAAACAGCGCGTGAACTCACGGCGGAGGCGGCGATGCATGTCCGGAAGAAGGTCGAGGATCGTGCGGCGAAAGAAAAAAAGAGTCTGATCCACTTCGTCCTTCACGAGGATACGGCGCTGGCGCAGTTCCGAGGTTTGCCAGAGTATCTCAAGTGTCTCTTTGATGGACTCTTTTGTTATTTCACGCTCATACAGAGTGTTGTCCGAGCGGTCGAGCTCAGCCAGCTGGGAGGCTATCCTCAAAAGATGGTCCATCACGGTACGGCGTTTTGCTTCGGTGGGGTGTGCGGTCAAAACGAGTTCGATATTCAGCGACGACATGAAGCCGGCCAGCTCTTCTCCCGAATGACCGTGACGTTTTAAGTCTGAGAAAAGCCTCCTCAAAGACATCTCCTGGAGACCGGTCCCCTCACGCTCATAAGAGCGGATCCGGCGTACTCGCTGCATTTCTTCGGCAATATTGACGAGCTGAAAATAGATCGTGAAAGAGCGGGCTATCTTATAAGCCTCGTCCAGATCTAGAGAGCGTATTAATTTTTTTAGTTCGGCGATCCTGATCGTGCCCGCATCATGATGTGTTTTTGCGAGAAGACGGATCTGTTCGATTTTTGCGTAAAGTTTCTCGCCTTCTTGTTCACGGATGATATCGCCAAGAAGGGTGGTCAAAAAACGGACGTCTTTGCGCAGTCCGTTGTCGATAGATACTTTGGATACGTTGGATGGGTTTTGTGTCACGAGCACTCTATCAATAGACCCTGGTCTTCGAATTCGTTTCCGAGCACTTCCAGCTCGAGATTCTCCGGATAGCCGGAGATGCCATGTTTTTTAAGAAGATCCCGCAGAGGGTGCACTTTTCCGGCACCGAACGTATCCGGGACGGCTCCGACGAGGCCTGTGAACTCGCTGTCACGATACCGCACTCGCACGATGTCACCTTCAAAGACTTCACGGCGCTGTCTATCCTCGATACCTGTTCCCTCAAGAAGGAAACAATCGCCGTACCAGGCATGCCTCACGGGCTTCCCGTGTCCGTCGTCCTTTTTTGGGTCCCGTTCACAGAGTAGCACCGAAAAAAGGCGCTGATAACCGCGGTAGTACATCTTTTTTTCTTTGGTGTGCCAGGCGCGGAAACGGACCTCTTTCACGTCTTCGGACTCCATACTACCACAAACTCTCCCAAAATCTTGCGGGAGGCAAAGTGTGTGATAACCTCGCTCAGAGCCCCCCGGCGCACTTCTTCAAACTTCTTGGTCAGTTCGCGCGCAACGACCACACGCACGTCACCCAAAACCGCTTTCATCGCCTCGAGAGTCTTTAAAATACGGTGAGGCGACTCGTAAAACACCACCGTCCTCTCCTCCTCAGCGAGCCCCTTGAACCACTTTTTTTTTGCGGCATCCTTCAGCGGGGCGAAGCCTTCGAATATAAAGCGGTTCATCGGAAAACCAGAGACGACAAGGGCAGCCAAGAATGCCGCCGGCCCAGGGATAGCTTCGACCGCGATTCCCGCCTCCACGGCCTGTGAAATAAGACGGTATCCTGGATCCGCAATACCGGGCGTGCCTGCGTCCGAAATAAGAGCCCCTCTTTCCCCACTTTGGAGACGCAAAACTAGCCCCGGTGCTTTTTGGGATTCCGAAAAATTGTGATAGCTGATGAGAGGCTTGTGAATACTGTAGTGGTCGAGCAGGACCTTGGAGTGACGGGTGTCTTCACAAGCAATCCAGTCGACGTTTTTCAACACCTCAACCGCGCGGTGCGTCAAATCTCCGAGATGGCCAATCGGCGTGGCCACCACATAAAGTCTGCCGTGTTCCATCGCGTCACTCGACAGTGACGGATTTTGCAAGGTTGCGGGGCTGGTCGATATCTTCACCGAACTCGCGTGCCACATTGTAGGCGATCAGCTGGAGCGGAAGCACGGTAAGAAGCGGTGAGAACATCTCTGAGGTGCGCGGCACTTCGATCACATCGTAGGGGTCGAGGCGTTTGATTTCCTTGTCGCCCGCCGAAACGATCGGGATGATGAGGCCTTTACGCGCCTTGATCTCTTGGATATTCGAGATCATCTTGTCATAAGTTTTGGACTGCGGCGCGAGGCAGATCACCCATGGATTTTCATCGATGAGGGCGATCGGGCCGTGCTTCATCTCGCCGGCAGGGTAACCTTCCGCCGGGATATAAGAGATTTCTTTCAGCTTGAGCGCTCCTTCGAGAGCATTCGGATAATTGATGTTCCGTCCGAGGTAAAGGAATGCCGCGTTCGGGGCGCGACGGCTGCGCTGAGGGTCCTTCTTGTAGTATTGGTCAAGAAAAGTATGGTAGCGCTTGTTGAAGTCGTGCGCTTTGTTCCGCCAATTTTTTTCGTCTTTTCGATATCCGCTCAAGAACTTTTCCATGAGTGACGGCACATGCAGGAACTCTTTGAGCAACGCTTTGCGTTTGGGTTCGGCAAGCGTCCCGTAAAGTTTTCCAAAATAAAGCCCAAGAAGATACAGGATGGCTAGCTGAGCCGTGTATGCTTTCGTCGAGGCCACCGCTATTTCGGGGCCCGCGTGCGTGTAGATCACTCCTTTGGCTTCGCGTGAAAGCGAGCTTCCCAACACATTACAAATGGCGAGGGTCAACCCCTTCTTGTTCTTTGACTCGCGCAGCCCGGCTAAGGTGTCAGCCGTTTCTCCGCTCTGTGAAATAGCGATAGTTAACGTGTCAGAGCTGATATTCGGGTTCCGGTAGCGGAACTCGGAGGCCGTATCCACCCACACCGGCAGGTTGGTCAGGTCTTCCAAAATATATTTTCCGACCAAACCCGCATGATAGGCAGTGCCGCAGGCCACGATGATAATACGTTTTATTTTTTTGAATGCCGCCGCCTTTATCTTGAGCTCATCGAAATGAATTTCAGAACCGCGAACACGCTCTTTTAGGATCGCTGTGAGAATACCCGGCTGTTCGAAGATCTCTTTCAGCATATAGTGCGGATAGCCACCCTTTTTCGCCTGAGCCACATCCCAGTCAATATGCACCGCGGCGCGCGAAACTGGTTTTCCGGCTAGGTCCGTGATGGAGATGTTCTGTTTCATTAGAGTGACAACATCCCCGTTCTCAACAAAAACAACACGGTCCGTGTGGTCCAAGAGTGCCGAAACATCGCTTGCCACATAGCTTTCTTTGTCGGTCTTGCCGATCACAAGCGGGCTGTCCATCTTCGCCGCGACGATCTTGCCCGGTTCGGCGGAAGCGATCACGGCGATAGCATAGGTACCTTTCACATCGCGCAGAGCACGACGAACGGCATTTTCTAGGTTTCCTTTATAATATTTGGACACCAGATGCACGATGACCTCTGTATCCGTCTGAGAGCGGAAACGGACGCCCTGCTTTTCAAGCGAATGCTTCAAGTCAAAATAGTTTTCAATAATACCGTTGTGCACCACCGCGATCTGATTTTCACTGTCTAGATGCGGATGGGCATTCTGAGGGGTGGGCGTGCCATGCGTCGCCCAGCGCGTGTGGCCAACGGCGGTGTGACCTTCCAAGGGATGCTTTTTGAGAAGATCCTCAAGGTTACGGATTTTGCCGTCGGTCTTCACGACGCGTATCGCACTCGAGCCATTCTGCATCGCAATACCGGAAGAATCATAGCCCCGGTATTCCAAGTGCTTAAGCCCCTGGATGACCAGACCTTGTGCTTCTTTGTTTCCTGAGTAGCCGAATATGCCGCACATAAATATCCCTTTATTCTACCCTATGAAACAACCCCCAACAAGCGGCACGGCGAGTGATATAATACGCAAATGACTTGGTGGCATGCGGTTATATTTGGGGTCGTGGAGGGTATGACGGAGTTCCTCCCCGTCTCTTCTACGGGGCACTTGGTTCTGACGGCCAAGCTTTTGGGGATACCTCAGACCGAGTTCTTAAAAAGTTTCGAGATATGCATCCAATTGGGCGCTATCTTGGCCGTATTGCTCGTTTATGGGCGCACCCTCTTAATAAAACCGGAAATATCCAAACGCCTGCTCGTGGCACTCGTCCCCACACTTGTAGCCGGCGTTTTCCTATATAAGACGGTACGGCACCTACTTTCCAATCCGTCTGTCATCCTCTGGAGCCTCTTTCTGGGCGGTCTTGTGCTGATCGTATTCGACCTCTGGCACCGCGAGCGCGCCGATGCGATCGAAGGGACAGACAATATTCCCTATTCCAAATGTTTTTGGATCGGGGCCGCTCAGTCTTTGGCGATGATACCCGGTGTCTCCCGCGCAGGCGCCACCATTGTAGGAGGTCTCGCGCTGGGTCTGAAACGCAAAACCGTTGTCGAGTTCTCCTTTCTACTTGCCATCCCTACCATTTTAGCAGCCACCGCGCTCGATCTCGTCAAGAACGGGGCCTCGTTCCATGATTCCGAATGGGGACTCCTCTTACTCGGCGGCGCTGTCTCCTGCGCGGTCGCCTTCGGTGTAATTCAATTCTTTATCCGCTACGTTCAACATCGAGGCTTTCTTCTCTTCGGCGTCTACCGGATGATCGCTGCGGTCGTTCTATGGACGGTCTTAAAATGAAAAAACGGTGGGTGCTCATGAATCCGGGGCCTGTGAATGTCACGCCTCGTGTGCGCCGCTCGCTCCTGGGACCCGATCTTTGTCACCGTGAAACGGAGTTCTCGGACCTTCTCGCGGATATCCGGCGCAGGCTGCTTCGTATTTTCGGTATTTCTAAAACACACACGGTGGCGCTCTTTACGGGCTCCGGCACCGCCGCGCTCGAATCGATGCTCTCCTCTTTCGCGGATAAAGATAAAAGGGTGCTCGTCCTGTCGAACGGCGTCTACGGCGAGCGCATGCGAACGGTCCTTGAACTGCACAGCTCTCCGGTCACGGTACTCTCAAGCGGTCTCGGCGGTTTTCCTCCGCTGGATAAAGTCGAATCCCTGCTCAGATCGGATCGCCGTATCCATGCCCTCGCTCTCGTGCATCATGAGACCTCCACTGGAATGCTGAACCCGCTTCAAGCTGTCACGTCTCTTGCGAAAAAATATGGCAAAACACTTCTTGTCGACGCGGTCAGCTCCATCGGCGCCGAGAGGCTCGCTCTAAAAAATATCGGTTTCTGCGCAGGTTCGGCCGGAAAATGTCTTCACGGTTTCCCGGGGGTCTCTTTCGTGTTTGTTTCAAAAAAGGAGGCGGCCAAACTCGCGAAGAAAAAACCGCGCACTCTCTACCTCGACCTCGCAAACGCGCTAAAGCACCAAGAAAACAGAGACACTCCATTTACGCCGGCGGTTCAACTTTTTTATGCGTTCGCAGAGGCCTTGAAAGAGCTCGAAGAAGAGGGTCTTGGCAGACGCATCGGCCGCTATGAAAAAAAATGCGCTCTCTTGGAAGACGGTTTCCGCCGTCTGGGTCTGCGTTTTCTCATCGAAAAAGAACATCGCTCACATGTTTTGACCTCGCTTTGGGTGCCTAAAAACGTGAGTTACGCCCGTCTTCACGCGGCTTTAAAAAAACAAGGATTTATCATCTACGCAGGGCAATCTTCTCTCGCAAGAAAAATATTTCGTATCTCCAATCTAGGAGACATGTCTGAAAAAGATATTCGCCGTTTTCTCACGGCACTCAAGAAAGTTTTAGAATGACCGAGTTCCGCTTAAACCGCGTATTCTCCGGGCCACTCACTCGTCTCCTGCTACGGACTCCGCTCACCCCCAACCATGTCACCACCCTCAACCTCACGCTCGGCGTGTCCGCAGGATGTTTTTTTTCACTCGGAACCTATGGGGCATCGTTGACTGGGGCGTTTTTGTATCAACTGGCGGTGGTGCTGGATAATTGCGATGGCGATATTGCGCGCGCAAAAAATCTCGGGAGCGTCTTCGGAGGTTGGTATGACATTGTGGGGGACTTTGTCACGGACCTATCTCTTTTTGGAGGGGTCGCACTCGGAGCGTGGCGCTCGGGAGCAGTCGGTCCGGTGCCGCTCTTTACGGCGCTTTGTCTTTCCGGAGCCCTCCTGCATCTGTCTCTTGTCATTCTCGAAAAATTGCGCGGCTTTGGTCCGGCCGTCCATGCGGCGCCTCATCCGGAACACGCGACGAGGAAAAACATTTTTTTAAATATTTTTGACTGCCTCAGGGAAGGCGATAGTTCCTGGTTTGTCGTGGTTTTTGCTCTTCTTGGAAAAAGTGAGTGGCTTCTTTGGGCGGGCGGAATCTATATGCAGGCCTTATGGGTCTCCGCGTTTGTACTGAATTTCCGCTGGATCTTTCTCGCCAAAAAAATATGAAGCTTCTTAAAATAGTCCTGATCGCACTGGGTCTCTACATTCTCTACGCCACCGTACAAGGTGTCGGTATTGAAAATATCACTCAAAACGTCCTCGCGTTGAAATGGAAACTTTTGCCTCTTCTTTTTTTCTACCCGGTGATATTCGCTCTGGACACATTGGGGTGGAGTTACGCATTTCCTAAAAAATTACCGGACCATGTCCCCTTCCCCGGCTTATACGCGATCCGTATCATCGGCGAGACATTGAACGCCGTCGTTCCATTTTCCGCCTCGCTAGGCGGCGAACCCGTCAAAGCACAGCTCCTCAAACAGCGTTACGGCGTCTCGCTTGCGGACGGCTATGCGTCTATCCTGATCGTTCATACCACGTTCTGGGCCTCACTCAACCTGTTCGTCATCGGCGGCATCGTTGTCACGCTGAAGACCTTACCCCTTCCTCCCGTGCTCTGGAACAGCGTCCTTGCGTTCCTTCTCTTGCTGGGTGTTATTGCGGTGCTTTTAATTATAGGTCTTCATCTCGGGATCTTTAAACGGGTCCATGCGATTGGAGAGAAATGGAAGTGGTGGGGAGCGCTTTCGCTCGATAAGAGCCGGAGATTCCTCGAACTCGATAACCAGATCAAGAAATTCTATACTGCCGACCCAAAACGGTTCCTGCTGTCCACCTTCTTCAACTTCCTCGGATGGTTCACCGGAAGTTTTGAAGTCTATTATATGGCGAAAATACTCGGGATGCCGCTCGGATGGACCGAGGCCTGGCTCTTTGAAGCGCTTATCCAAGTCCTGCGCATCATCACGTTCTTCATCCCGTCCTCCATCGGAGCACAGGAAGGCGGCATCGTACTCATCTTCCAGCAGTTCGGGTTTCCACAACCAGTGGCCCTTACCTTCGCCGTGATACGACGCTTGCGTGAAATCGTATGGATAGGGCTTGGGCTTCTACTGTGGTCGTTCGTGGAAGACAAGCCGAAATTGCAGAAAAGCTAAAATATGGTATAATATGTACGTAATAACGTACATATGGAGGATTAGGGTATGACGACATTGACGGCAACAAAAGCCAGGCAAAACCTATTCGATCTATTGAAGAAATCGACTAAAGGACACGTACCCATCCGAATCACGTCCAAATCGGGTGATGTCGTGCTGCTGTCTGAAGAGGACTATGAATCCCTCTTGGAAACTCTTGAGCTTTTATCCGAACCGGGCATCGCCCGGTCCATCAAGGAAGCTCGAGCGGATATCAAAGCGGGAAGAACAAGATCCCTTAAAGACATTTTTGGGAAATGACGCAAAAATTTGAAATACGAATTACCCGCCGCGCAGAAAAAGATATCCGGAAGCTAAGCCCAAAACTCAAAAGTAAGCTATATGATGTGCTTACTGAGGTTATCGCGACGAATCCGTTCGAAGGAAAGAAACTTCTCGGCGATTTTGAAGGCAGTTATTCCTACCGCTTGAATATCAAGGACCGTATCCTCTACAGCATCGACTCGCACAAGCGCATCGTCTACATCGAAAGAGCCAAAACCCACTACGGAAACTAACTGGACGGACTAGTTCAGCGAAGCGATGGTGCGGTCTTTGTTGAGGTTGTCTTCCGTGAGAGCTTTAACCTGGCGGTCCTGCTCGGAGTTCTTGGATTCTTCTTCCCTCAAGCTAGTTTCCAGCTGAACGATGCGTTCACGGTCCGCCTGGGCAGATTGGGCGGCCTTGCGGCGTACTTCTTCGATGTCTGCAGCCTGCTGTTCCTTGAGTGCCGCAATTTGTTTTTCCGCGGCGTTCTTCTGGGCCTGTAAGAAAGTGTCATCCATAGGGCTTGGTATTGTTATTGGAGCGTGGATTGCCGGTAATGCGGCCCGAGAGGCATTGAGGTGAGCTATTGCAAGACTATTTTGAATTTTTAGACCCATAAAACCGGCGCCCAATAGAACCAACGCCAACAACACAGGCCACCAGAAACTCAGCGTGCGCGGCGTGCGTTCGGTGCGAAGCTGCTGGCTTAAATAGGCATAGCCGTTCTTGACCTGCCCCTTCACGGCCTCATGCGAACCTTCCACTAACTTCACGTCCTCAGGAGAGGGAGCGGCACGCTGGGTCAGCGCCTGACGGATCTCTACCAATTCTCGGTTCACTTTGACTAGATTCTCGTGGCTCTCCTTAAGAGCGCGCACCTTACGCCGGAACTCATCCCCCGCTCCGAGCGCACTGCAGGCGCGTTCCCATTCGATGAATGCGCGGGCATATTCCTTCTTTTTGTAAAAACTATTGGCGTTCTGGAGGGACTCGGAAACAATCTGTTCGCGTTCGCGGATGGTAGCTTCGGGATTGGCTTTGAGTGTTTCGGCTTCCCGGAGTTCGACGCTGACCTGTTGGCCAGCCTCTTCCAGGGCCCTTTGTAATTCCTCTAGGGGTTGAGCGCCGCTCATGGAATTTGACACCGGTAAAGAGAGTATATCAGAACTTTCGATTGTCGACAATGCGGCGCAGTTTCCGTGTCTCCCGGAGAGAGCCCTTCGGAAGCACGCTCGTACCCATCTTACACAGGTTCATTTCATACAGTTTCCAGATATCGGGCAACTCATTTTTTAAAACTGCCAAAAATCGCTCTTGTATCAGTCCGCTCGCTTCCCCGCCGGAGGTTTCCATACGGAACTCGATCTTATCTTTGTTGCCTTCCTTGTCGATGGCGATCTGCCAGTCCGCGGTAATCCCCTCGACCTTCCCAAAAACAGGTTCGAAGATCCATGGCGCAAAATTTCCTATCGCCGTCGGGATCCATTCATCGACACGGCCCTTCAATTTCTGGATACGGCGGCCCGGCAGGCCTGATTTGGATGGAGTGTCAATAAAACACGTGATGTCCCCTGAGCGGTAACGGATCAAAGGCATGACCCGGCGGTTGAGCGTCGTATAGACAAGTTCTCCGAAGCCTTGCGCATCCCGATTGATAATTTCAAAATAATTATGGAATTCATTCAGGTGATAACCATCCTTCGCGCGGGATTCCATCCCGATCGCGCCAAAGGCCTCCGTCTGTCCGTAGCCCAGAATAAAGTCCGTCTTCCAGACGCCTTCGATGTAACGCCGGGCTTCCTCCGTCATGTTCTCCCCGCCTCCAAGCATCAACTTGAGCGGCCAGGGACCTTTTTTCTCGGCGACCTCGGAAAAACGCAGGAGCCACGACGGGTCCCCGACAATGACACTCACCTTATAATCGGCGACCCGGTCATAGAATTCTTCAGGTGAGATGCGCCCGGCTTCAATATGAAAACAACCTAGCACCTTGCAGGAAGCTTGCAGAACCGGTCCCGACACCCAGAAAGAGTAATCAAATGAGCTGACCAGCCGGTCGGAGGGCCGTATCCCAAGACCCCAAAGCCCGACGGCTCCGGCCCAGCCCGCTTCATCCACCTCCGTACGCGAAAAGTAGACCCTCTTGGGCCGCTTGGATGTGGTGCCCGTCGTTTCATAGGCTGTATCCGGCTTTAAACATATGAATTCTTCAGGATTCTGGCGAATATCCTCAGCGGTGGTAAAAAAATCTCCTAGATCCGCGGGCGACTCCACACGCGAGGCATCAATTTTATGTTTTTTGAATTGCTTTCTATAAAAAGGGGAGTGCTTGGCGACAAAGCGGACTGTTCCTTTGAAATTATCCCGTTCCATCTTCTGGATAAAATCACCGGAGAGCCTGCTGTAGAGGAAATAGCCTTTTTGTGCGGGGTTCCAGAATGGAAAATTATTGATCAGGGAAATTAAACTCACGATGCCGGGTCCTGTTGGTCGCCGTCACCCGGCATCATCAAATTCTATCTTTCGCGCAACGTTTGATCAATTGATCAAAAAGATCGATCGATAGGTCCATCTCCGCTTCGGTGATGTCGAAAGCCGGGGCGATCGTGAACACGTTCTTGTAATAGCCGCCCACATCAAGTACAAGACCGATCTTCTGACCTTTTTTGTCGTTAAGGTCGCCCTTCATGCCTTCGGCAAATATCTTGTCGGCCAGTTCACGATCCGGGGCATAGCCATCCGACTTCACGATCTCCATGCGAAGCGCCATTCCGAGACCGTCGACATCCCCGATGACGCGAGGGTATTTTTTCTGTAACGCTTTCAAGCGCCCGAGGAAGGACTTCCCTTTCTCGAATACCATCTTCTCATAATCCTTTTCCTCGATCATCGTCATGAGCTCGAGCCCCACCGCGGTCCCCAATGTATTCGACGAGAACGTCGAATGCGTGGAACCGGCCGGGAAAACCTTCGGGTTGATGAGGTCCTCTTTCGCCCAGATGCCGGAGAGAGGGTTCAGGCCGTTGGTGAGCGCTTTGCCGAACACGACGACATCCGGAACCGCATCGTAATTCGCAAGACCCCACAACTTTCCGGCGCGGTGGAAACCCATTTGGATCTCATCGTCCACGAGAAGAATGTGGTGTTTTTTCAGGATCTTCTGAAGCATCGGAAAATATTCTTTCGGCGGGATGACATAACCGCCTGTTCCTTGGACCGACTCGATGTAAAATGCACCAAACTCGGACTCACCCGTCTTCGTGTCTAGCACACCGTTGTACTCGGTCTCGAAAAGTTTTTCGAACTGTTTTACGCAGTACATCCCGCAGTCCGGATATTTCTTGTCGTAAGGGCAGCGGTAGCAATACGGATACGGCACAAACTGTGCGCGGTCTGAAAAATGGCCGTAACGGCGGCGGTAACGATAGCTCGATGTGATCGATGTGGCCCCGAGTGTGCGCCCGTGATAGCCGCCCATGAAGGCGAACATCAGATTCTTCTTGGTCGCCTGCCGGACAAGTTTCAGAGAATCCTCTACGGCCTGCGCGCCTCCGACGTTAAAATGAACGCGCCCCTTTTCCCCGAAAAGACGCTCCATCGACTTTGCAATCTTTTCCGCCAACTCTACCTTTTCGACATGGAGATATTGACAGGCCAACTGAGGCAGCTTGTCGATCTGCTTCTTCAGCGCATTGCCCAGCCGCTCATTCCGATATCCGAAGCTTGCCGCGGAATACCACATTTGCAGATCGAGGTAGGGCGTCCCTTCGCGGTCGTAGAGGTAAGTCCCTTCGCAACGTTCAAAAAATTTAGGCGGTTCAAGATAATGAACGGTATCGCCGTGGGAACAGTATTGCGCTTCTTTTTTTAACAGTTCTTTCTCATTCATTGTTTGAAACTCGCTTTTTTCAGGATCGCGTGGTTGTCGGTGAGCCATTCTGTTATTTTTTTGAAATTCTCAAACGGAATGCAATCGATAGCGTTTTCCCGGCAGAAATCCAGGAGCCTCGCCTTGGCAAACGTCACGTCCGCAATTTTTGCCGCGTAGCGGTCCGACAAACCGTCTCCGACAAACAACACCTGGTCGTCGGATGAGATCAGCCTCTTGATCAGCGCTTCCTTACAATTTGCGCAGCCGTGCTCGCACACCGGGCCGGACGGAAAAATCGCCGCGAAACCGGCCCCCGCCTTCGGCTCAAGCCGATTGGAAAAAATAGGGAGGGCCTTGAGATACCCGCTGCTAGCCCCGAGATTTTTCTTCAGAATCTGTTCGATCAGGAGGTCAAAACCGTCACTCACGATCGTGACGAGAACCCCGAGCTCTTCGGCTTTTTGGATAAACGGCACGAAATAAGGATCCAGTGAGACATTGGATACAAGTTCCGCGATCTGTGCCGGCTCTGCCTTCAGGAGATCGATCTGCCGCGTAAGGCATTCCCGCGAACCGATCTTGCCGGATTGCCATTCTTTTTCGACGTCCCGCCATTTTTTATCGGCGAATTTCTCCAGGACCATGTCCACTACATCGGCGGTCGCAATTGTTCCGTCAAAATCTAAAAAAAAATGGAGCGTTTTCAAGGATGGTCTCTTTTTAAGGGCGATATTCTTTGATGATCAGAGCAATATTTTGCCCACCAAATCCAAAAGAATTACTCAATACAGTATGGACCTGTTTTTTACGCGCCGTGTTCGGGACGTAGTCCAGGTCGCAAGCCTCATCCGGCGTCTCATAGTTCACCGTTGCGGGTATCATGCCCTCGCGGATAGTCATGACGCTGGCGATGACCTCCACCGCCCCCGCCGCCGCGATCATATGGCCAAGCATCGACTTGATCGAGCTCATCGGGATCTTTTTCGCTTCGGCACCAAATACCTCTTTGACCGAATGCGTCTCGATCGCGTCATTTAACTGTGTCGACGTGCCATGCGCATTGATGTAGTCAATTTTCTCGGGGTCCATTTTTGCGTGCATAAGCGCAAGCCGCATAGCCTTGATTGCGCCACGCCCCTGGGAATGCGGGTCCGTCATACGGAAAGCGTCCGCCGAG
>JANNFA010000088.1:0-11201 GCA_031379345.1 Candidatus Omnitrophota bacterium
CAAGGTCTCGGTCTTCTGGAGATGGCGTATCTCAGTGGCAAGTTTCTCAAGGGAGCCGCCCACGATAGCGATGACCGCGAGTACTTGCGCGTGCCTGTCGCGTTGAAGAATTTGCGTCGAAACAGGCGCGACCCCCAACTCTAATATTTTCAAGGTCTCTTCTTCCACGCGCGGGTCAATATTCGCATACGTGCCGACCGCGCCCGATATCTTTCCCACAGAAATAGCGGCACAGGCACGGTCCAAACGGCCCAAGTTACGGCGGAACTCGTCAAAGAAAAGGAGGAATTTGAGACCCAGGGTCACCGGTTCGGCATGCACGCCGTGGGAACGGCCCATCATCGGGGTCTCTTGATATTTCAAGGCCTGTTTTTTGAGGACGGCGATCAATTCTTGGCAGGTCTTCTGAAGGAGAACCAATCCCTCACGCATCTGAAGGCTTAAAGCCGTATCCAACACGTCGCTCGAGGTCAGACCTTTGTGGATGAAACGAGCCTCGGGGCCGACATGGTCGGCGATACTCTTTAAAAAAGCGGTTACGTCGTGTTTTGTAACCTTTTCATATTCATGGACTTGGGAGATTTTAAAGCCGGCCTTCTGGCGGATCTTCTTGGCGGCGTCTTTCGGAATCAGGTTGAGCTTCGCCATTGCCTCGCAGGCGGCAACTTCCACCTCGAGCATGGTCTTGAACCGAGCTTCCTCGGTCCAAAGCGCCCCCATTTCGGGCAACGTATAGCGGTTAATCAAAGAAACTCACCCTTCTAACCCCATTGGTAGGGGGAAAAGGGATTATAGCAGAATTTTACGGAAGGTCAAAGCTTAGGCTGTTTTCGGTGCGGTCTTCCAACGCTTGTGGTTCCATACCCAGAGATGAGGGTATTGACGGATATATCGTTCCTGAATCGTTACCCATTTTTGGGTATTGGCGATCAAGTCTTTCTCTTTGTCACCGGTGTCCTGGATCTGGATGGGCGACTCGATCACGATGCGATAACGTTTTCCCTCACGGATTAGAAAGCACGGCACAAGCGGCGCACCACTCGCCATGGAGAAGCGCACCGGCGCGCTGGGTGTATAAGCGGGCTTGCCAAAAAAATCAACGAACACACCCTCGACCGTGTCCACATCCTGGTCAGGCACGATGCCGAGCACGCGATTTTCCCGCAAAGCTTTTAAGAGGCGGCGCGGGGATTCATCGCGGTAGATCGTCTCTAGTTTCATCTTGGCCCGCGTGGCGACAAGCAGGCGGTCGTACTTTTCATAATAGATACGCCGCGCGACCACACTTCCCGGATAACCCGAAAGCGAAAGCCAGCCGCCAAGAAGTTCCCAGTTGGCAAAGTGCGCGGTCACCGCGATGACACCATTGCCTTTGGCGCGCGCTGCATCGAAGTACTCGCGTCCCTCCACCGTAAGTTCTGTTTTTAGACGAGGGATGAGTTTTTCGAGTAGCCCAAGCTCCGCGATGATGAATCCATAGTTTTCAAAGACCCGTTCCCCGATGACTTCGAGTTCTTTCGGAGTTTTTTCCGGAAATGCGGCCGCTAGATGCGCGAGGGTCTTCTTTCTTTCCTTGGCGAGCCTGCGAAAAGCGAAGCGTCCGACAGCGCCGCCGAAATTAAACGCAAGATCGAATGGAAGCAAGCTGAATAAAGCGCCTACGATCCGTAGAAGCGCGTAAAGAACAGGGCGATGTAGTTTCTTTTTTGGCATCAGGCAGGCCTGCCTGCCGGACAGGCAGGCTGCTGCTGTGTCACGCAGTGGATGGAACCCAAACCGAATACGAGCGAAGAGCATTGGATGGCCGCGATCTTCTTCTTCGGGAAAAGATCTTTGAGTATCCGCACCGCATGGCGGTCATTTGAATGGTTATAAAGAGGAAGCAGCACCGCCGCGTTCCCGATGTAAAAATTAGCGTAGCTGGCCGGCAGACGCCCGGAAGCCGAGTGCCCCTCTTTTACGCGAAGCGGTGCGGGCATCGGAATTTCAACGATCTTGAATTTTTTACCGTCGGCGTCCCGCTCGCTCTTCAGAATATGCAGGTTCTCTTTCAAGTACTCATGATTTTTTTCAGAATGGTCCGGTTCGACCGCCGTGAGGACCGTGCGAGAGGCGACGAAGCGCGTGATGTCATCCACATGGCCGTCCGTGTCGTCCCCCTCGATCCCCTCTTTGAGCCACACGATTTTCCGAAAACCCAGATATTTTTTAAGACGCGCTTCGATGTCTTTGCGGGAGAGTTTTGGATTGCGGTTGGGATTTAAAAGACATTGCTCTGTGGTGAGACAGGTGCCACGGCCGTCCGTGTCGATGGACCCCCCTTCAAGGACCATGGGAATGTTCCATGATCTAAAGTTTTTCAGGTATTCCAATTTCGGAACAACGCCATTGTCGCGCGCGAGGTCCGCGTATTTTCCGCCCCAGGCATTGAATTGGAACTTGCAAAAAGCGATATCAGTAGACAGTAGTCTGTGGTCAGGTGTCAGCATCTTTTTCCTGACTACTGACTGCTGACTACTGACTACTTTCTTAACAAATATCGGGCCGTAATCCCGTATCCATGTGTCCACAGTCTTGGCGCGGTGCAGGACGAGATTGCGGGTGACGGCTTTCCGACTTTCAAGAGCCGTGAGAATACGCCGGCCGGTCTTTCCATCCGGCACCAAAAGATGGACACGCTCGCCGGGAAGAAGCGCCCCCATCATCTGAAGGTAGATGTCCTCGACCTCTTTCAACCTCTTACCCGGCCAGGTGATGCGATTCGTCGGCCAGGTCAGCCACGTTGCTTCATGAAGCGCCCATTCTGCGGGCATCCGATACAAAGAAGTTTTAATTTTTTGTGAGGAAGCGTGAGGTGATGTTTTGGTAGGCGTCAATGCGCCGGTCTCTTAAAAAAGGCCATTCGCGGCGTGTCTGGTCTACTTTGGACAGGTCGCAGTCGGCGAGAATGATCTCTTCTTTCTTCGAATCGGCGCGATAAACAAGATGCCCGGAGGGGTCCGCGACAAAAGACGAGCCCCAAAAACGAAGCTCGCCCTCCTGCCCCACACGGTTCGCCGCCGCGACATACACGCCGTTGGCGATGGCATGACCGCGCTGCACCGTCTCCCAGGAAGCATGATAACTTTTTGTTTCCGCCGCCTCTTCGGGTTTCCACCCGATGGCTGTCGGATAAAAAAGAATTTCCGCACCCTGAAGTGCCGTGAGGCGCGCCGCTTCCGGAAACCACTGATCCCAGCAGATCAGGACGCCAATCTTCGCATAACGCGTCTGGAAAGCTCGGAAACCCAGGTCGCCCGGAGTGAAATAGAACTTTTCATAAAACCCCGGGTCGTCGGGGATATGCATCTTGCGGTAGCTTCCTAGAATTTTTCCATCCGCGTCGATGACAACGGCCGTGTTGTGATAGACGCCGGCAGCACGTTTTTCGAAAAGAGGTGCGATGACAACCGTCTTGGTGGCCTTCGCTATCTTGGAAAATGCTTCTGTGCTGGCACCCGGAATGGTTTCGGCGAGGTCAAAATTCTTCGAGCTCTCCGTGCGGCAGAAATAGGGCGTACGGTAGAGCTCTTGGAGGCAGACGATGCGGGCGCCTTCGGAGGCGGCAAGTTTGATCTCCTCGCAAGCTCTGCGAAGATTCTTTTCCGCATCTCCGGACACCCTGTTCTGGATGAGTCCGATCCGGACAATATTTTTAGAAGGCGATTTTTTCTTCATAAAATCATTCTAACATGAAAGTTCGGCAAAAACAGTCTCGGCCAGGAACTGGCCGCGCGTAGTGAGTTTCACCCGCCCCCCTTCCTGGGACAGCATCCCCTTTTCAGTGAGATCACGAAGCTCTCCTTCAAACCGACGCAGCACCGATGCGAAACGCTCCGACAGCGCGCCTTCGGAAAGCCGCAGCGCTAAGAGAAACGACTCTACCTCGCGTTTTTCGCCGCTCAACGTCTCCTCCTCAAGCGGCTTCCAGTCTCCGGCGGTCGTTTTAACCAGATATTGCCGATAACTGTCCGTGAGTCGCGAACGCCTTCCTTTATAATAGGAATAGGCGCCAGGCCCTAATCCCACCGTGTCCTCATTGGCCCAGTAAAGCAAGTTGTGACGCGATTCGCGTCCGGGCTTTGCGTAATTCAAGAGCTCATAATGACGCCAACCGTGATCCTGAAGAAATCGGCGGGCATTGGAAAGAATATCGAACTGCTCCTCCTCCGCCGGAAGCTTCAGTTCTCCCCGGCGGTGAAGCTCGCCGAAAACGGTCTTCTTCTCTATCGCGAGCTCATAGATCGATACATGTTCCGGTTCAAGCGCCGCGAGTCTTTCTAAAGAGATGCGTGCCCTGTCCCAGCCTTCACCCGGAAGAGAAAGAATGAGATCGAGGTTGATATTCGTAAATCCCGACTCACGCAGAAGATTGAAAGATTTAAAAATAGAGTCTGCGTCATGCGTGCGATTCAATTGTTTTAATGTGTCGTCATGGAATGACTGCGCCCCAAGGCTCACACGGTTCACTCCGAGCTTTTTTAACAAGTTTGCTTTCCCGGCATCCACATCCCCGGGGTTCGTCTCGCAGGTGATCTCCGCGGTCGTCTTCCAATGGAAATGGGAGCGAAGCATCCCAAAAAGCGCTTCAAACTCCGGCTTGCTTAGCACCGACGGGGTGCCGCCCCCGAGATAGACCGTATCGAACACCACACCTTCCAGCTCCGGCGCAATGCGGCTTGCTTCGCGTTCCAGTGCCTCCAGGAATGCGGCGCGTCCTTCCGGTGGATCAGCAGGCGCAATCACGAAATCGCAGTAATGACACTTTTTTACGCAGAAAGGGATATGGATGTAAAGGCCTGTCATGCCCTGATTATAGCAATTTCCCCTCTGTAATTCTTACTTGGTGATTTTTAGGTCTTATGCTACAGTCTAGAAAGTTTACGGATAGAAGTGATACGTTCTTAAGAAAAAGGGGGATACCAAGTGGCAAAGAAAGTTAACTCAGCTTTCATGAAGGAAATGAAAGTAAGCGCGGCTCTGGCCGAAGTCATCGGGTCCAAGCCGGTTCCGCGTACTCAGGTCGTGAAGAAGCTTTGGGAGTACATCAAGAAGAATGACCTGCAAGACAAGAAAAACCGCCGCAATATCAACGCGGATGCCAAGCTGAAGCCCATCTTCGGCAAAGCGCAGGTCTCGATGTTCGAGATGACCAAGCTGGTCTCTAAGCACCTCTCGTAATCGGTCGGATATAAAAAGCCAGGCTGGAAACAGCTTGGCTTTTTTTATTATAGAAGTTCTTTGGGGATAGGGCGGCGCCCGGCGTAACCGGACTCCGAGTCGTGGTAGAAGTGGATGGACTCTTCGTCGCTGCTCCAGCAGAACATCACATCCTTGCCATGCACCTTGGCAGGAAAATCGACGAGCCCGACCGTAAAATTCCAATCCTTGTAATAGCAGCCCAGAAGCTCTATCTCCTCAAAAAGCTCGTCCAGCTGGTCCATCAGGCGGTTGATCTCTGGATCTTCCTCCGGCTTCTCCATCTCGATGGAAAGCTCACGGATAGCTTGGCCAGTTTTTAAGATATCGGCGACGATGCGCTGGACCAGTGGCAGTGTCTTCACGGCCTGTTCGAGCGTGAAGAGTTTTATCTGGGTCATTTATAGTCGGCGAGAAGGTCGAGAAGCTCTTCGAATTTCTTGAGCATTTTATTTGGAAAACCGAGGGCTGAGAACTCGGTCAATGCGCTTTCAAGATAAACGGTCATTTTCTTGGCGGCAAGGTTTTTGCGCTCGGGCTGTGGTAACTCCTTCTGTTCGGCGGGCTTCAGAAGATATTTAATTTTTTTACGCACCTCATCGGGCTCTCCACCCTTTTCCAGAACTTCAGTGCGTAGCGCCTGGTAATCCTTAGGGGCGAGCCGCTCGCTCTGTTTGGCCAGACGAAGCGCGTTCACGGATTCATAAGAAGGAAGTTCAGCAGGAGGGTGGCTCTCCCTTTCATTGTGCGCCTTGAGGAAAGAGGGCTCCTCTTTTTCCAGGAACGAGTAGGAACGTAAAAGCTTCACCGCCGTGTTCTGCCGGATACCGATCTCCTTCGCGCAGTAGAGCTCGAACGTTGAATGTCCCCAATCCTTATAAAGTTTATCCTTATAGACCGAGTGGAGGTATTGGCCGAGTTCGATCCAGGAACTTTTGAACTTCTTTGCCGCTTCGAGCACCTGATAGCGCAAAGAGCCGGGCGTCACGGAACTCATCTGCGATTCGAGCCGATCGATAGAAGAACGAGATTTCACCGATGCCTTCCCCCTCTTCCTTGACCTCCGCCATGGCCACCGCGCCCTCCCTGTCTCGTCGGATGAACCGCTCCTTCTCGGTACTGAAAATTAGGCAGCTTGATACGTTCAATCGTCTGTTTCAACGTGCCCTCGATCTGAGTCACCAGCTCCTCTTCGTCCGGCGCGACCAAGGTGAGAGCATCCCCCGACTCCCCCGCACGTGCGGTGCGACCGATACGATGAATGTAATCTTCCGGAACTTCCGGAACGTCAAAGTTCACCACATGAGAAACATCCTGAATATCGAGCCCGCGTGCGGCCACATCCGTGGCAACGAGACACTGCGTCTTGCCCTCACGGAAATAATCGATGGCATGGAGACGCTGTTGTTGTGAACGGTCGCCGTGGATGAGCGAGGTCTTGATGCCCGCTCGCTCCAAGGTCTTCCACAATTTATCCGCGCCAAGTTTCGTACGCGTAAAGATGATGACAGACCAAGTATGAGAACCGTCCTTTAGGATCTTCAGCAAAAGCTCGGCTTTTTGGTCGCGAGAGACCGGATAAAGTTTTTGCGTGATCGTCGACGGCGGCTTCGCGGAGGTGCCTCCCACGCGGATGACCACGGGGTCATGGCATATTTCCTTGGTCAGCTCCATCACTTCGTCGGGGATGGTCGCCGAGAAGATGAGATTCTGCCGTTTCGGCGGAAGAAAAGAGATGATGCGCTTCACATCCGGCATGAAACCCATGTCCATCATACGGTCAGCTTCGTCGAGAACGAAGATCTCGATCTGTCCGTAATCGATACGGCCCTCATAGGTATGGTCAAGCAAGCGTCCTGGCGTGGCCGAAACGATGTCGAGGCCCTGCTTCAAAGCGGCGGACTGCGGTGACATTGGCACGCCGCCAAAGATCGCCTCTCCGCGAAGCGCGACGAAACTGGAGAGTTTTTTTAGATGATCGGTAGATTGTAATGCCAATTCGCGCGTAGGCGAAAGGATGAGCGTGCGTATCCCATGGCTCTTTCTTGGTGAAGATAAAAGCCGGTGCAAGATCGGCAGGACGAATGCGGCGGTCTTGCCACTGCCCGTCTGCGCGGAAGCAATCACGTCGCGGCCCGACAGAATCGCTGGAATGGATTGCTCCTGAATGGGCGTCGGCGTTGTAAAACCTATATGGTGTATCCCTTTCAGGATATTCTCGTGCAAACCTAGTTCGTTGAATGACGGCATAAAAACCTTTCTTATTAAGTTAAGTACTAAAATGGGCGATGTAGGATTCGAACCCACGACCCCTTCCGTGTAAAGGAAGTGCTCTAACCAGCTGAGCTAATCGCCCTAATCCCGATGATTTTTTACAGACGCCAATAAAGCAGGCCGGAAGAGATGAAATTTTCCTTTTCGAACATCCCCTTTACGTCGATGACTACTCCGCGCGAACGGCCATTCGATAGATGTTTTTTTAACGCACTCACCGTAAGCGCTTCCTGATAAAAGGAATGATTCACCGCCAGCACGACCGCGTCGACCTTCGCATTCTTGTTGTAGGAGGAAAGCTTGAATCCGTATTCGTGCTTCACTTCACCGGCGTCGGCATGCGGATCGCAGATCGTGACATGGATCTCATATTCCTGCAATTCTCGTACGAGGTCAATCACGCGGGAATTACGGATATCACTTACATTTTCTTTGAAGGTAATGCCCATCACCATGACCTCCGCGCCCTTCACGGTCTTTCCGCCATGGATAAGATGTTTCACAGTCTGTTCGGCGATGTACTTGCCCATCTGGTCATTGATCCTCCGACCAGACAGGATGACCTGCGGATGATAGCCCAGTTCCTCCGCTTTATGCGTGAGGTAGTATGGATCCACCCCGATACAGTGTCCCCCGACAAGACCCGGGTAGACCTTCATAAAATTCCACTTGGAGCTCGCCGCCTCGATCACATGACGCGTATCGACGCCCATTCGATGGAAAATAAGCGCAAGCTCGTTCATCAACGCTATATTCAGGTCGCGCTGAGTATTTTCAATGACCTTCGCTGCTTCAGCCGTCTTGATGGAGGCGGCGCGAAAAACCCCCACTTTCACGATCTTTTCATAGGTCGCCGCGATATGGTCGAGAGCTTCTTTGTCGCAGCCGGAGACGATCTTGATAATATTCGAAAGGGTGTGTTTTTTATCTCCGGGGTTGATGCGCTCCGGGGAATACCCGACTTTGAAGTCGCTGCCGTATTTCAGGCCGGATTCTTCGCTTAAGATCGGCACACAGACATCTTCGGTCACGCCGGGATAGACCGTAGGTTCAAAAACAACCGTCGTCCCCTTTTGCATATTCTTTCCGATGGTCCGCGTGGCCGCTTCCACAAAGGAAAGGTCTGGCTGTTTCGAAGTCGTCACCGGGGTGGGCACCGCGACAATGATAAAGCGCGCATTCTTGAGAGCTTTAGGATCGGTCGTAAAACGCAGGTGGCGGGCCTCCCTGATCTCGGAAACGGTGTGTTCTTGGTTCGCGTCCTGACCCCGTTCCAAACGCAAGACCCGGTCCTTGTTGACATCAAAACCAAGGGTGGGACCAATTTTCCCAAACTCTATGGCAAGAGGCAGGCCGACATAGCCAAGCCCCACGATCGCGATGGGCTGTTTTTTAAGCATAGGGGGGGTAGTTTACCATGATTTAAAGCCCGGTTGGGCATCCTGCTTTCTAAGCGCTTCCAAAGCATGGGGAATGCGGGATTGCATCTTGAACGTGTCCAAAGCATAGCCTTTTTGCTGAATCGCGCATGCCTTAAGCACTCCCGAGGCATCTCCTGAATAAAATTCTCGGGTGAGGACGGTCTTTCCTCCGGAAGCGGCCCTTTCGGTGAGGTAGGCCGGAAGAGTGCCTGGGTGGAGTTTCGAAAGCCCTTCCAGCGTGAGCTCGTAGAACATCCGGCTCAAGCTTCTAGGCACGGAATAGGGCTCCAAATCGGTCGTTTTCATCGCGATCGTGTCCCGCATCACCGTATTTCCATCAGATGAGCGGAAAATGCCGCCCCCCTTCTGCAAAAGGCCGTTTTCCACCATCTCCATCACCATCTCCGCTCCGGAGGCGATCAGGGCGTCGGCGGCAACCCAACGCTCTACATGCGCCATGTCTTCTAATAAATGTAGGTCGTTTACCTGCGCAAAAGTCGCGCGTTCCACGCCGCTCGCGGCCAATTTTTAAAGCAGTCCCTCCGCGCGAAGGTCCATAAAAGGTTTTCCATGACCCTCCGGCCATCGCTCGGTATCGAAGGGACGCGTCGTTCCATCGGGTAATACTTCCAGCCCCCCCACTTCGCCTTGAACCGTCAAAAGAACGTTTTCGGGTTTAAGCCCCCCGTATCCCACCGCGGCCAGTTGGTGCGACAAGGCGGCATGGTTCGCTTCGTTCGCCACCACGACAAAGGATGCTTTTTCTAGCCAACCTCTCAGCGTGACGCCTGCCGCCGGATGTTCATCGAGAAGTCTTTTGGTCTGGTACTGATACTGAAGGAGTTGGCGCTGAAGAAGGCTCAAATCCCCGCTCTGGCGCGGCTTGTCTTGGGAAGCGGCTTCCACAAGCGAGTGTAATTCCGAGTTTGATTCTCCCAAGGAGTTGATTCGCGAGAGAATATTTCCGGTCAAACCTGCAATTCCAAGTGAGTCAAAAAAAGACGGGAGTTTCATGCGTGTGGCCCGGCCCGCCGCAAATAGAATAGGCGCCCTTTTTCCTGCGCCGATGAATTGTAAATAGCGCGTGACCTCCGAGGCGGAAACACGGGCGGGGATCGCATGCGTCTCGGCGATCTCCAGTTTTCCCTCGCGCATCAGAGCGCGCAAACCTCCGGCGCGGGCATTGGATTCATCGATCGCCGCGGTTCGTTTTACGGAGTCTTTCAGGACCTCGAACGTCATTCCTGCTTTCCTAAGAAGCTCTGTCATGGCGTCCTTTTTTTAAAAATCTGCTGATGATCTTATAAGTTTGGCCCATTTCCTCACAAACAAAAGCGATGAATGGCGCGGAGTGCTTTCGTTGAGCATACTCCAACACGTCATAGTATTCGGCTTTTCGGTCATTTTCAATAACAACAGGCGGATAACTCGATTCCAGACATTGCAATACCATGACAAGTCTTCCCACCCGGCCGTTCCCATCGCCAAAAGGATGAATAAGTTCAAATCTTGTATGAAAATCAACAATGCGTTGAAGGTCTGAGAGTTTTTCTTGTCCGCGTCGCCAGCTTTTCATAAGAGTTCCCATTTCTTCTGCGATGTCCTTAGGGTGGGTCAAGATAATATTCACACCACGGATTGCTCGATGATTCTTTGAATAAAGACCGGCGTCCGGGCGGATGCCCTGCATGAGACGCGCATGAAATGTTTGAATAAGATTTTCCGTGACCGGCTCCGTATATTTTTTTGTGAGTATGTCCCGCAAAAGCGCTGCGTGGTTTGCTACCTCTAAATGCTCGATCAGTGATTTATCGCGGATCATGCTCTTATCGAAAATGACTGCCTCGGTCTCTTTTTTCGTAAAAGTCGCCCCCTCAATCGTCGTGGAATTGTATGTATGCTCAAGAATAAGCTCATCCTGAAGAGTTTGAGTGGCGACGATCCGGTCCCACATTTTTTTTGAGCGAAATCTTCCGGCGCGTTGAATAAGCCGTGCGATGTTTTGGGTCGTTATAGAGGGGTAAAAAACAGTCTCACGGTGGAGGCGCTCAATTCCCCTGATTCTCGACGTGTGTGGCACCGCGTGGCCGTTAAGCCATCGGTTCAAAGCAGCGAAGGTGACGCCCAATCGAGCTGCCAACTGTGCTTGGGTGAACGAACCGGTCCGAAGGATGGCTTGGATGAGTGTTATATAGTTACGTTCCATAATATATAAACTATATCATAAACTATATACTAGTCAAGCCAAGAAAACGGTGTTGGGTTTCC
>JANNFA010000090.1:0-2194 GCA_031379345.1 Candidatus Omnitrophota bacterium
AGAGCGGGGCTCCCAGGAGCTTTTGGATGCGGCGCGCGAATCCATCCGGGCCCGCCAAGACGAAAAAGAGAATGTGCTCGTACGCGTGGCTGAGGTACGTTCGCGTCAGGCCAGCTTCACTCAGCGGCGCCAGCAGGCCGAGAAGGACAAAAATTGGATCGTGGAAACAGAGCGCGGGCAGAAGCAGATGGCTGAAGCGCTCGCGAAGGAAGCCGAAGACACGGTGACGCGCCGTCAAATGCTTGAGACTGAAAGCCAGGGCTTGGAAGAGGACACGGTGCGCTTGAACGCCGAACGTGACGAGATCGTCCGAAACCTGGAGGCCTTCCGCCTGGAACGCGAAAAGGTCTTGGCCGCTCTTGCGGAGCTTGAGACCGAGAGACGTGAAAAACAACAATTCTTAGATGAGGCCCGTGAGCGTGTCCACGCGTTCGAAATGCAGTCGACCGAGATCCGTTTCTCGATGGAACGGTTGAAGGAGCGTATTTTTAATGCCTACCAAGTGGACCTCGTTTTGGATTCTGAGCGCCAGGGAATGCAGGGCGAAGCCTCTGACTCACTCGGCACGGAGCCGATCACGGATATCGAGATAGCCAAAGCGGATATCCAGAAATGCCGCGAAAAACTGAACCGCATGGGGCCTGTCAACCTCGTCGCCATCGAAGAACATCAGGAGATGACGGAGCGTTTTAATTTTCTGACCCAGCAGGAACAGGACCTTTTGAAGGCCAAGGACGATTTGCACAAGGCCATCCAGAAAATCAACCGCACGACGCGAGAACTTTTTGCAGAGACTTTCACAAAAGTGCAGGGTTATTTTGCGGACTATTTCAAGCTGCTGTTCAACGGCGGTCAGGCCGAACTCGTTCTTTTGGACGAGAGCGATATTTTGGAGTCAGGCATCGATATCATTGCGCGGCCTCCGGGCAAGAAACTTCAGAACATCTCGCTTCTTTCGGGCGGAGAGAAAGCGCTCACGGCCGTGGCGCTCGTGTTTGCGCTTTTCAAGGTGCGTCCTAGCCCGTTCTGTATCTTAGACGAGATCGACGCGCCTCTGGATGAGACGAATGTTGAGCGTTTCTGCAATGTGCTCAAAGAATTCATCACCACCTCGCAGTTCATCCTCATCACACACAACAAACGTACGATGAACCTGGCCGACGCCGTCTATGGGATCACCATGGCGCAGACAGGGATCTCGAATGTCGTGTCCGTGAAGTTCTCCGGAAAAGAATCTGAAAGATCGGAAGTAAAAGCGATTTAATTTGGGTAGGTCGTGCCGCTTGTTCTACGAAGCGTTGCGCGTAGTAGAAGGTTTGCGGTAGGCACGAACGCGGTTCTTGCCTGCCCGTTTGGCTTCATACAAGGCGCCGTCTGCGCAGAAAATCAGTTTTTCCCGGTCGTCCGCGTCATCCGGAAATGTGGAAACCCCTATCGACACTGTGATTTTCCGGGGAACTCCATTGGAGAGAGCCGCTGTCGTGTCCCGTTCGATCGTTTCACGTAATCTTTCAGCCAGCCTCATCGCTTCCGCTTTGGTTGTTCCGGGCAATATCGCCACAAATTCCTCGCCTCCATAACGCGCCAGGTTATCCGCGCGGCGAACGACGGTCTTAGATATCTGCGAGACGGCCTCGAGGGCGCGGTCTCCGGCCTGGTGACCAAAGGTGTCGTTGTAGATCTTGAAGTCGTCGATGTCGAACACAATGAGCGAGACAGGGGTGCCGCGTGTTTTTGCTTCCCGCAAAGCGTCCATCAGGATGTTCTGAAAATGACCGTGGTTCCAAAGTTTGGTAAGAGAATCTTGATGCGCCGTGGTCACCACGTCGCTGTATGTTTTTGCGTTCTCCAGTGCCAGGCCCGCATGGTTGGCGAGCATCATGATGCGCCGGATGTCGTGTTCGCCCAGCGGCCGTTTGGTAGAGACATTGTCCACAAGCATGACGCCCACGACGCTGTCTTTCCCGCGAATAGGCACCACAATAAACTCCTCAATGCCCAGGCTGATGAGACTAAGGTCTGAAAGCTCATGCTTTGAATCTAATTTTGTCACGTACGACGGCTTGTCATGGATGACGGCCTTCGCGAGAACACCGTAGGTTTTTTCGATAGGAAGTCGAAGGGGGGTGATGAGTCGGTTTAACTCCACATCAATTTTTTTATCCGCTTTTCGATAGACGTCGAGTAGACCTTC
>JANNFA010000175.1:0-3738 GCA_031379345.1 Candidatus Omnitrophota bacterium
GTAAAAGGTCGCAGACTTCGCGCGCCGCGCCGCGGCCGCCGCTCTTCCGGGTCACATAGTGCGCGGCCTTGCGCACCTCCGGGACAGCGTTGGCGACCGCCACCGAAAAACCACTGCGCGACATCGGAGGCAGGTCGATCAGGTCGTCGCCGACATAACAGACCTCTTCCGGCTTCAAACGATATTTTTTAAGTACTTTTCTGAAAACCTCCAGCTTGTCGAGAGCCTTCTGGTGCAGATCGCAAAAAAGAAGCTCTTTCATGCGGCGCTTGTTCACGGACGAAGTCTTACCGCTGATCATCACGGTCTTAAGCCCTGCGCGGTGAAGCATGACAAGGCCATGCCCGTCCTGCACATCAAAAAACTTAAGCTCGTCGCCCTGATCACCCAGAATGATCCGCCCGTCTGTGAGCACCCCGTCATTGTCGAAGATAACGAGCTTTATCTTTTTGATGCTTTGGATGCGTTTGCTGTTTAAAGACAAGGTCAGGCGAATCCCGCCTTCAGCAGATCCTGCACATCAAGAAGACCGACGGGACGCTTCTTTCCGTCCAGCACCGGCACTTCGTCGATACGACGCGCACGCAATACTTCAAAAGCTTCCGAAGCCAGATCCTGTTCACGCACGGTGACGGGTTTTTTTGTCATCACCTCACAAACGCGGCGCTCTAAAAGAGAACGGTCCATCCCGCTTCCCGCGTCCTTCAGATGACGACGCAGATCACCGTCTGTAAAAATACCCGCCAGGCGCCCTTTCCCATCCACCACGGTCGCACAACCCGCGCGGGCCGTGGTGATGCGGTAAAGCACGTCCTTTAAACGCATGTTCTCGGAGACAACGGGATTGTCCTTCCCCTTGCGCATGATCTCAGAGACTTTCACATGTAGCTTTTTTCCAAGGTTTCCGCCCGGATGATAGAACGCAAAATCCTCCGCTTTGAATCCTTTTTTTTCAAGAAGCGCCAACGCCAATGCATCGCCGAGGGCCAGCATAGCCGTGGTCGAGGCGGTGGGTGCGAGGTTGAGCGGACAGGCTTCCTTGGAAACACTCACATCCAGCACCACATCACTGGCCTTGGCAAGCGGGGAATGCCCGTCCCCGGTGAAACTGATAAGTTTGGAACCGATTTTTTTTAAGATAGGAAGGAGTTTTAAGATCTCTTCCGTGCGGCCGCTGGATGAAAAAGCAACAATAACATCCTCTTTGACCACGCGCCCTAGGTCGCCGTGCAGGGCCTCGGCCGGATGTAAAAAAAGCGAGGGCGTGCCGGTAGACGACAAGGTCGCTGAAATTTTCTGTGCGATAAAACCGGGCTTCCCCATCCCCGTCACAACGACACGGCCGCGTGAACGCAGGATCAGTGCGCAGGCTTTTTCAAAGTTGCCGTCGATACGAGAAAGCAGTCGCGTCAGCGTGTCACGTTCGATGCGAATGACCTCGCGCGCGATCTTGCCAACATTTATACTGTTTTTTTTCATGAGCGGACGATCCGGCTTAATTTCATCAATCTCTCAAGCAACGCCTCAAGGTCCTTCAGCTTTACCATATTCGGTCCGTCCGAAGGCGCCTTGTCCGGGTCTTCATGCACCTCCATGAACACGGCATCCGCGCCGGCCGCCACGCCCGCTGAAGCCAACACCGGCACAAAACGGCGGTCGCCCCCCGAAGTCGTTCCGCGGCCGCCAGGCTGCTGCACAGAATGGGTGGCGTCAAAGACGACCGGATAACCAAAATCTTTCATGATAGGGATGGAGCGGAAATCATTCACAAGGGCATTGTAGCCGAAGAATGTGCCCCGTTCGGTGAGCAAGATGTTTTTATTTCCGGTAGACGCCAGCTTCTCTGCGACGTTTTTCATCTCCCACGGAGAAAGGAATTGTCCCTTTTTCACGTTCACGACCCGCCCGGTACGCGCACAAGCCAGCAAAAGATCCGTCTGACGACAGAGAAACGCCGGGATTTGCAGTACATCCGCGACCTGTGCGGCGCGCCGCGCCTCTTCGGGAGTATGAACGTCGGTCAGAATGGACAAACCTGTCTCCTGCTTCACGCGCGCGAGAATGGACAATCCCGCTTCCAACCCCAAACCACGGAAAGAACCCAGCGAACTGCGGTTGGCCTTGTCATAACTGGATTTATAAATAAAGGGGGCGCCGACTCGTTTGGCGATCTTTTGAATGGCGGTGGCGTGGCGCAGAGCGCTCTTCGCGTTTTCAACGACGCAGGGGCCCGCGATCAAAACAAGCGGGCTTGCCCCGCCAATAGAAATCTTGCCGACTTTCACCGCGCCGGGCATGTCAGTCTACCTTGTGCGCGAGGGACGCCTTCACGAAATCGCGGAACAAGGGATGCGCCTGGTCGGGCTTCGATCGGAACTCCGGATGGAACTGGCAACCGACAAACCAGGGATGATCGACAAGCTCGACGATCTCCACCAGGCGGCCATTAGGGCTTGTCCCGGAGATCACCAACCCGCTTGTCTCCATCTTCACCTTGTACTTGTTGTTGAACTCGTAACGATGCCGATGGCGTTCGTGGATGGATTCGCGTCCGTAGGCTTTGTATGCCTTCGTGCCTTTCTTCAACACGCAGGGATAGGAACCCAAGCGCATCGTGCCGCCAAGATTTTGAACACTGCGCTGTTCTTCAAGCAGCGCGATGACCGGATATGGCGTCGTCTTGTTGAACTCCGTAGAATTGGCGCGGTTTAGCCCGCAGACATTGCGCGCGAACTCGGTCACCGCGCATTGCATGCCCAGACACACACCAAAGAACGGGACTTTGTTCTCTCGTGCAAATTTGATCGCACGGATCTTTCCTTCAATGCCTCGGTCGCCAAAACCGCCCGGCACCAGCACGCCATTCAAGTCTTTTAAATGTTTTTCGGTGCCCGGAGCGGCGAGATCCTCCGCGTCAAGGCGTCGTATCTCCACGCGCGCATCGTTGGCGATCCCTCCGTGCTTGATGGCCTCATAGATGGATTTATAGGCGTCCTGAAGTTCGATGTATTTGCCGACCACGCCGATCACCACGTGCTTCGAGGGATTCAGAGCCTTGTCGACGACATTCGTCCTCCATGCCTTCATTTTTACTTCGCCGTCCTCACAGTTGAGCTTGAGAAGACGCACGATAAGCGCGTCGAGTCCTTCTTCTTTCAGCGCCAGAGGAACTTCATAGATATCCTGGACATCGAGCGCCTGGATGACCTGCTCGGTCTCGACATTGCAGAAAAGCGCAATCTTTTCACGCACTTCCTTGGAAAGTTTCTTTTCGGTGCGGCACATCAGGATGTCGGGCTGGATACCGATCTCGCGCATGTTGGCGACCGAGTGCTGTGTGGGTTTGGTCTTGATCTCATCCGCCGCGCGGATGTACGGAATGAGCGTCAGATGGATGTTAATCGCATTCTCGCGTCCGATGTCCTGGCGAAACTGGCGGATCGCTTCCAAGAACGGTAAGCTCTCAATATCACCCACCGTGCCGCCGATCTCACAGATGACGACATCGATTGATCTATTGTGCGTGACGTTTTTAATAGCCGACTTGATCTCATCGGTAATATGCGGAACAACCTGCACGGTCGCACCCAGATAATCGCCGCGGCGTTCCTTGTTGATGACCGAGAAATAGATCTTACCGGTGGTGATGTTGTTTAGGCGCGAAAGTTCGGTGTTTGTGAAGCGCTCGTAATGACCCAGATCGAGGTCGGTCTCGGCGCCGTCGTCGGTCACATACAC
>JANNFA010000190.1:0-5699 GCA_031379345.1 Candidatus Omnitrophota bacterium
GTCCAAATAAAGGACGAGCGGGGGGTGCCCATCCGTGTATGGACCACACCCGGAAAAAAGGAACAGGGGCGATTCGCGCTCGACGTGGCCAAACATGCACTGTCCTATTTCGCAGAATGGTTTGCGATCCCGTATGCGTTACCCAAGCTCGACATGGTCGCCTTGCCGGATTTCGCTTCCGGCGCGATGGAGAACTGGGGGCTTGTCACGTACCGCGAGACAGCGCTTCTTGTGGACGAGAAAAACTCCTCCGCGTCGGCCAAGCAGCGCGTGGCGGAGGTGATCGACCACGAGCTCGCGCACCAATGGTTCGGGAACCTTGTCACGATGGAGTGGTGGACTGACCTCTGGCTGAACGAGGGTTTTGCTTCCTACATGGGGCCGAAGGCCGTGGATGACCGTTTTCCGGAATGGAAATTGTGGGAACAGTATGTCGCCACCGAATTCATGGCCGCTCTACACGACGATTCTCTCCGCAACAGCCATCCGATCGAAATTCCGGTGAAGAATCCTCAGGAGATCCGTGAGATATTCGACCACATCACGTACAACAAAGGTTCCGCCGTGAACCGGATGCTCGAGCATTTTCTTGGCGAAGAGAAATTCCGTGCGGGGCTGCGCAAATACCTGAAGCGCTACTCTTACAAGAATGCGAAGACTGTTGATCTCTGGAAGGCTCTGGAGGAGGTCTCAAAACAGCCCGTACGCAACATCATGGCGGGTTTTACAAAACAGGAAGGCTATCCCGCGATCTCCGCGGCGCTTGTGAGCCAAGATCTTAAGTTGGAGCAGCGACGGTTCGTGTTTGACGGAGGAGTCGACCCGAAGAAATTGTCCTGGAAAGTGCCGCTGACGCTGGGGGTTGAGGGCTCGCCGACTCGCTCGCTTCTACTATCCGGAAAAAGTCTTCACGTCCCATCGTCCGGAGCAGGCGGATTTATAAAGATTAACCCGGGACAGACCGGTTTTTATCGTGTGCATTATTCGCCGGAGCTGCTGGACCGTCTGCGTTTGGCCATCCGAGAGAGTCGCTTGAGCGATACGGATTCCCTGGGTATTCTGGATGACGCGTTCAGTTTTGTACGTTCGGGAGACCTGCGCGCCAAGGACGTGCTTCAAATGCTGCCGGATTTCAGTGCCCGGAAGAATTTCAATCTATGGCTTACGGTCGGAGGGATCCTGGGAAGTGTTGAGAATCTTTTGGGTCCCGATGAGGCAGCCGGCGCTTTCCACACCTTTTGTCGCGGTCTTTATCGCGACGTCTGGGCCCGCTCATCCTGGGACCCTAAAAAGGACGACTCACACTCCGACGTGCTTTTGCGGTCGCTCGTGATCGGGCGCCTCGGACATGCGGGTGAGACGGGTGTGGTCGAAGAGGCTCGTCGGCGTTTTGAAACGTTTGTTTCCGGCGGCGCGCTCGACCCGAATTTAAGGAGTGCCGTTTTCGGCATCGCGGCGGAGCATGGGGATGCCGGCACATGGAAGAACTTGCGCACGCTCTACCAGAAGACCGACCATCAGGAAGAAAAAGTCAGGCTCTTGCGCGCGTTCACCCGTTTTCCTGACGCGAGGACCGTGCGCGAAATCCTTCTGTTCTCGCTTTCCGGGCAGGTGCGTCCCCAGGATGCTTATGTGATTCTGGCAGGTTTCGGTTCAAACGGTCGTGCACGTTCCGAGGCGTGGAAATTCATCAAGACACAGTGGAAAAAGATCACGACGATGTATAAGAGCGGCAGTGTCGGGCTCCTTGGGCATATTTTAGAGGGCTCGACCGGCGGTTTTTCGGAAGAAGCACAACTGCGTGATGTTCGGATTTTCTTTCAGAAACATCCAGTGCCCGGCACGGAGCGGACACGGAGACAGACGCTCGAGCTTATTCAGGCGAATATCACCTGGAAGCGCCGCGACCATGATGCTCTTACCGCTTGGCTCGGCGGCGGTCCATTTGGTAGACTATAGGCAACCGGTTCAGGAGGGCGTCTCAATGAAAAAATCTGGATGGATGATCGTTGCTTTTATTTTCGTGCAATCCTTGGCTGTGCCAGCGGCTTTCGCCACCGACATGGGGTCTGCCGCAGGAGTCACAGGTCTTGTGGACAAAGACAGCCTTGAAGGATGGATCCTGAGCGTCGATTACCGGGCGAACTATTTCCGGCTTCTCGACCCGCGCGGGTTCCAAAAACGCATTGCGACCAAGCCCGGCATGATCGGCGAGTATAAACTTGGCGACAAGGTGCGCGTCGAGATCGACCCCGACTACAAGCGCGCAAGAACGATAGAGAAGATTTCCTGAGCGCGGCCTAGAACCGTGTCGCCGCAAAATTTTGAAGAAGTGATGCGCAGTGTGCGGGAGATTCCGCACGAGCAAACCCGCCGTGAATCTGAAGACTACCTTGAGATGGTGATGTTTGTGGATTCGTGGCACGACGTACTTTCGGTGTTTGATGGTTATTTCGGGGCGCCTCTCAAAGCGCCCGGCGACATGCCGGATAAGGCCGCTTTCCGGGTATCCGACCCCTATGGCGGGATTACCGAAGAACAGGCTCTTTACCACCTGACGCGCGATAACGCGGATCAGGTGGCGATGGTCTGGCCGTGGTCCGACGGAAAAAGGATGACAGTCAAGATCTTGCAGGAATGCCGCTGACCGACGAATCGACAGCGCTTTCCCCGAGACAGGATTTTGAGGCTCATCTCGAAGCGGATCGGTTTTCCCTCCGACTTTTTTTAACCCATCAGGGCGCGCGCATTTCTTCCGCCTCCGGGTTCATCCCCAAAGCACTTCACGAGCTGATCCAATCCCAGAAAAATTCTGTTTCCTTTGAAAAGGATCTCGCGGAATACCTCGAGCGCAGCGAGCCCGCGCTGCCGCTGCATCTTCGTACGGAAAGCGGCGAAGTACGTCTTTATTGGGACGCCTCTCCCTGTATCGCAAAAACGGAACTCAATCTCTCGCAGGGACGCGTATGCGTCCAAAGATTTTTGGCGGATAAAAAAAGCCCGGATAAACCAATACGCAGTTTTGTGCGTATTGGGGAGGGTCTTGCCGCCGATCTGGAGGGGGGCCGCTTGATGTCCCTGGTGGATGCCTCGGGCTGGTACCTCGCGGATCTGTTGCAAGAAGCGCATGGCGAAACACTGTCTTCGGCTGCCCCATTTGAAATATCATCCGGTCTTTTCAACGAAAAGCGTGTCAGCTATCTCGCAGAACAGCGCGGAAATTATTTAAAAGATCTTTTGCTCAAAGCGGACGGGGACCTCGCGACAGCGGCGGAGGGGGAACTTTCTTTTCGTGTGACGATGGAGCGTCTCGAAGGCGTCCCGGAAATGGCGCTCAAGGGCGCCTGTTTTTGGGACGGGCAATGGTTTGGTCTGAGCGTCAATTTTTTCAAGTATTTCGAGCATCTCCATTCGATGCGGGCGGGAAGTCTGCGCAAGAAACCGGTGAAGCGTCATCTCGCCGGTGCCGCGCTTCGCCTGTTGTCCGAACGCAGCGAACTGCACGCTGAAAAGGCGATCGAGCTTGAGCTGGCCCAGCTTTCGCTGGACAAAACCTCCCGCTGGGAGGCAGGAGAATATCTGCGCCGTTTCTTCCGCCTATTCGTATTGCATAAGACCGAAAGTTTGCTCGTCAAACGGGGCGGCTGGTACTTTGTTGAAGCGGACCTACGAAAGTTCGGCCTGCTATTCTCTGAACTGCAAAGATCTTTTGGCGGTGAACTACTGGACTGGCTCGTACAACAGGAAAAAAATGTGCCTGTCTCTGAGTTATTTGAGAACTTACGCAGACTGCACGCTCGCCTGGAATCGGAACGCATCCAGCTTTGTTATCGGGAACGCCCTGTCAAAAAGGCGCGTTTCCGTGTCTCGGTCGGCGCAAGGAAGGCGCGCACGGACTGGTTCGAAATGCGTCCGGAGGTCGGCTGGGACGGTCGCACCCTTTCTCCTGACGAATGGCGCGCGATCGTGGAAAACCGCGGGATGGTCGAGGAGTCTGGAGAGCTGTGGATGCTCGAGGAGCCTTCTCTTAGGACCCTGGAGACGCTTCGCGAGCTTCTTCACGGCGGACGCACCCCGAAGGAAAACAGCGGCCCTGTGCGAATCCCTCGTTTGCATGTTCTGGATTGGCTGCAATTGCGTCGCATGGGCGCCGAGCTTCGGCTTTCGCCGGAAGAGGAGCGCTTCATGCGGCGACTTTTACGGTTTGAGAAGTTGGAGAGCGTTCTTTTGCCCCAAGCCTTTCGGGGGACGCTGCGTGATTACCAGAAAGAAGGGTACGACTGGCTCGCCTTCCTTTATCGGCATGGCCTGGGCGGATGCCTTGCGGACGATATGGGCCTTGGAAAGACGGTGCAGGCCATTGCTTTTCTCGGAGGTCTACGAGAGGGCAGGATCGTTCGTCCGAAGCAGGTGGTGCGGACGCATCTGGTCGTGGTGCCGCCCACGCTCGCGTTCAACTGGAAACGTGAGTTTGAGAATTTTTATCCGGAATTGGATGTCCGGGAGTATGGCGTTGTCCGCGGCGCCGCGCTGGAGGGCGCGGAAGTCATCCTAGTGACCTATGAATCACTCCGCCGCGATCAGAAGTATTTCCAACGGCGGCGGTTTGGGGTGGTTGTCTTTGACGAGGCTCAGTACATGAAAAACCTTTCAGCTAAACGCACTGCCTCGGCTCGCCGGCTGCGTTGTGATTTTGCATTGACGCTGACAGGAACCCCCCTCGAGAACCATCTCGGCGAATACTATTCCATCCTCGACCTTTCGGTGCCGGGCCTATTGGGTAGTTATCAGGATTTCCGCAAGCGAAGTCTAACGGATCCGCTCGAGCGTTTGAAAAAACGTGCCGCGCCTTTCGTTTTACGCCGCACAAAGGACAAGACATTAAAAGAGCTCCCGCCCAAGACAGAGACCGAGGTCTACTTACGCATGAGCACGAAACAGAATGCGCTTTATCGTACGGTGGTCGCCCATCTGAGGCGTGATGTTCGGAAGGCATTCGATCAGAGACCGGCCTCACAGGCATCACTTTCAGCGCTTACGGCGATCCTCCGTCTGCGGCAAATATGCGCGTCACCGAAAATTCTGGACCGAAGGGTGCAGGAACGTTCACCGAAGATCCAATTCATTCTCTCAAAATTACGCGAGGTAGTGGAGGAGAATCATAGTGCGCTCGTTTTCTCTCAGTTTACTTCCTTCCTAGATGTGCTCGAGGAAGAGATCAAAGCCGAAAAACTCGACTATTACCGTATGGACGGTTCGACGCCCAAAGCCAAGCGCAAGGATCTGGTCGATGCGTTTCAGTGCGGTGCCGGAGCTCCGATATTCCTGATCAGCCTTAAGACGGGCGGGGTAGGCTTGAATCTCACCCAGGCGAGTTATGTTTTTCATCTCGACCCTTGGTGGAATCCAGCCGTGGAAGACCAGGCTTCCGATCGTGTCCACCGCATCGGGCAGAAAAAAAATGTTTTTGTCACCCGTCTTCTTATGCAGCACAGTATTGAAGAGAAAATCATGACGTTAAAGAGAAAAAAGTCAGATTTATACAGACGCGTTCTCGAGGGCTCTGGCCCAGGGACCGGAAAGCAGGGCACCCTTACCAAGGAAGATTTTGAGTTCCTCTTGGGTACTTAGGATTTTGTGGTATAATATATTTAATATAAGAATTACATAAGGGGGTATATTTATGGATAGTTTTTTTC
>JANNFA010000217.1:0-2119 GCA_031379345.1 Candidatus Omnitrophota bacterium
GTCGCTTCCAGTCTCGGGCAAAGAAAGTCCGCCGGTGCAAAGCACGACGCGGTGCGCACGAAAATCGGCCGCAGCTCCACCCTCCCTCTCGGCATGACAGACGAATCCATCGTCCTGCGGACTGACCCCGACAATGCGCACTCCCGTCTCGAGCCGCACGCCGAGCTTTTCGGCTTCGCGCATCAGCGCCTCAAGAACCGTCCTTCCTGAATGCGATTCAGGAAAATATTTTCCGGAAGGTTCAAGGACGAGCTTCACTCCTATACTTTCAAAAAAATCGATCGTTTGAGCCGGCGTGAAAGCTTCGAAAACATGGCTGATAAAATGTTGCTTCCCGCCATAATAATCAGACGGGGTTACCTTGCGATTGGTGACATTGCAGCGGGTACCGCCGGAGACGAGTATTTTTGCGCCGATCTTATGACGCGAATCAAATAGAACGATGGAAGGCTTCTTCCCCTTTGCATAGCGGGCCGCCGAGATAGCGGTCATCAGACCCGCCGCGCCCGCGCCGACAACAGCCAGACCGGCGTCCTTAGGGTAAGTCAAGTGTCAGCGGCGGCGTGCCAGAACGATGCCGAACGAAGCGAGGCGCTCGATATCGACCCAGGGTTTTTTCGAGGAGAGCATCGCGAAAGCGATCGATTTATGTTTCGCGTAATCGGTGCCGACAAAGGTGTGGCGCGAGGCGTACGTCCATCCGGTCTTTCCCTTCACAAACTTCGGCATCTTCCACAGCATCTTGTTATGCGCGTGAAGCGCAATGACCTTTCCGTCCGACCCGCGTATCGTCGTGTCGATGAGACCCAGCATCTCATCGATGCGCCGGTCCTTCACCGCTTGACGCATCAGCTTGGTGAGGTCATAGGCGGTCGTGTATTGCGACTTTCGCTTGTCGGTAAGGCCGGTCGCGTTCACAAAATGAGTGTCCTGCATGCCGATCTCTTTCGCGCGCTGGTCCATCAATTTTGCGAACTCACTCTCGCTGCCGGCAACAGCCTCCGCGAGCGCCACGGCCGCATCATTGGAGGACGCGACCAAGCACGCCTTGATCAGGTCTGCGGCTTTGTAATTCGCTCCGGGGGTGAGTCCCGCCTTGCTCGGGGAGACATTCACGGCGTTCTGACTGACGATGACTGGAAAATTGGCGGGCAGGTACTTCATCGCAACAAGGACCGTCATCATTTTTGCAGTGGAAGCCGGGGGGAGACGTTTGTAGGGCATCTTGCAATGCAGGATGGAACCGTTAGAGATATCGACAATGACGTAGGACTGCGCCGTGAGTGTGGGCTTGGGCACGCGGACGGACACGTGTTCTTTGGCTTGGAGTGACGGCGTGGACAATAATAGGAGCGAAAGAGCAAGTGCCGAGGAGAGGACGCGGCGCATTTGTCTTAGTATCTCATGCCTACGCTTGGATCTCCGTCATCATTGAAACCGACCGAGGTGGATTCGCTTAGCGGGATGCCAAAATTATCTTCGGGCTTGTTCAGCTTTTTGTCCAACCACGAGTTCGCGTCCAATCCCTCGGAGGCGACCTCGATATCGGTGTTGCGTCGAACTGCCGCTGTCTCTTCAGCGAAAACACCCGTCTGCAACGTCGACCCAAAAAGAACTGCCAAAACCAGGATATTTAAACGACGAGGCAGTCGCGTGGACCCGTCTTCGTTTGAAAGCGCGTGGTCTTTCCGAAGCGGTCACGGGTCGCATTCCTCGCCTCGTGAGTTTCGGTTTCCGTGACCTCTTTGAAGTTGTGGATGCTCATATGAGCCTTGAATTCCAGCTTATTAAGCGAACGATGCGTTGCCATCGGGGCATGTTATCACAAAAGCCCGAAAGTGCATAGAATCGGCCTATTCTTTATGTTACAATAAGAAAAATCAGCGGGAATTAGCATGTCAAAACTTGAAAAAAAATGTTCTGTCTGCGGGGCGTCCGAGGATGTGGACATTGAAACCGTGACGAATGTCGTGCCGGAACCGGAAGAGATGTTTCCGGTGCTCCTCTGCAAGCAGCACAAGAAAGCCCTTCAGGACCGCTCGCTCGATATCACGCTGGATGAGAAGAAAAACCTCTGTGTCGTCCTAGAAAAGAAGGCTCTCTAAGCCCCGCCCCGATT
>JANNFA010000227.1:0-8705 GCA_031379345.1 Candidatus Omnitrophota bacterium
AAAAAGGCGGGGATCTAACCTATCGGACGTGGTCCGAAAAATGTCCTATGCTGCTCACGGCCTGTCGTAATATTTAACGAATTATGTTAATTCAACTCTGTATCGCGGACCGCGTCCGGTGAACATACTTGTTTTTGGAGCCGGAGGTGTCGGCAGTGTCCTGGGCGGTTTTCTCACCCGCATGGGCCACGATGTCTCGCTCGTAGGCCGTGATTGGCATCTGGATCCTGTCCGGAAACAGGGCCTGGTCATTACCGGCATCTGGGGCGACTACCGTATCAAAGCTTTTCAGTGCTACCGCTCAGCTTCCGAGGTACTGAAAAAAGATTTCGACCTAGTCCTTCTTACCGTAAAGTCCTATGACACTGCGAAAGCCATGGACGAACTACTTCCGTTTCTCGGCGAAAAGACGACACTTCTCTCGTTCCAGAACGGTTTGGGAAATATCGAGACCATTCTAGAAAAAGGTGTGAAGCCTGAGAATTACCTCATCGGGCGCGTAATATTCGGGGTGGAGTTGGAGCCCGGCGTCGCGAAGGTGACCGTGAACGCGGACGATGTACGGATCGGAGGTCTTCCGGGTATTGAAACACGCCTCAGCGCCTTCCAGGCCTCGCGTATTTTTTCGCTCGCGAAGGTTCCTGCCCAGCCGGCGCCGGACATCTTGACCTATATTTGGTCGAAGGTCATCTACAACTGCGCCTTAAATGGCCTCTGCAGTCTGCACGAGATGCCTTACGGAAAGATCTTGGAAGCGGACGAAACCCGACAGGCGATGGAACGCGTGGTAGAGGAGTGCTATTCGGTGGGTTCTAAAAAAAGGATAAAGCTCGATCCGCCCGGTTCTGGCGATTTCCTCAAACTTTTGAAAGAAAAACTCATCCCCAGCACCGCCGCTCATTATCCCTCCATGTTGCAGGACTTAAAGCGGGGCAAAAGGACCGAAATTGGCGCGCTCAATGGCGCTATCCGTCGCTTTGGGGAGGAACTTGGGATACCGACGCCTGAGAATAAGAGGATCGAGGAGGCGATTTTGCACAGGGAATCTCACAAAGTCCGGTCTATGATACAATGAGCCCCATGCCAAAAAACACCGCCCCTTTGAATAAAAGAAGCTCTATGATCACCCACGGGGACAATCGCGCGCCCAACCGCGCGATGCTGCGGGCGGTCGGGTTCACGGATGAGGATTTTTCGAAACCCATCGTCGGGGTGGCCAGCGCCTGGTCCGACCTCACGCCCTGCAACATGCATATCGACAAACTCGCGCGGCGCGCCCAGGACGGTGTGCGTTCGGCCGAAGGCATGCCGCTCACGTTCGGCACCATCACCGTGTCGGACGGCATTTCCATGGGCACCGAAGGCATGAAATATTCTCTTGTCAGCCGCGAGGTCATCGCCGACTCCATTGAAGTGGTTTCAAGCGCCCAGCGCTTTGACGGTTTGGTCGCCATCGGCGGCTGTGACAAGAACATGCCTGGCGCGCTGATGGGCATGGCTCGTCTCAACATTCCCAGCATTTTTGTCTATGGCGGCACGATCAAGCCGGGGCAGTTCGAAGAAAAAGACATCGATATCGTGAGTATCTTCGAAGCGGTCGGTTCTTATTCCGCTGGAAAAATTTCGAAAGAACAATTTAAGGGCGTCGAATGCAATGCCTGCCCGGGCGCCGGTTCCTGTGGGGGCATGTACACGGCGAATACGATGGCTTCCGCCATTGAGGCGATGGGGATGAGCTTGCCTTACAGCTCCTCGCGTGATGCCGAGAGCCGCGAGAAGAGCGAAGACACTTACAAAGCCGGCGCATCCGTCATTGACCTCGTGAAGAAAAACATCCGGCCGAGAGATATTCTGACGATGAACGCATTTGAGAACGCGATCACCGTGGTGATGGCGCTGGGCGGTTCTACGAACGCGGTGCTGCATCTTTTGGCCATCGCGCGCGAGGCCGGTGTGCCGCTTAAGATGGATGATTTCAACCGCATCGGCCGGAAAGTCCCACATCTGGCGAACCTGAAGCCCAGCGGCAAATACGTGATGTCCGACTTGAATAAGGTGGGCGGCGTGCCAGGCGTGATGCGCATGCTTCTGGATGCAAAATTGATCCATCCGAACTGCCTGACTGTCACCGGAAAAACGGTGGGTGAGAATTTGAAGGACATTTCATTTAAACCGGACGGTGATATCGTTCGGACATTTGCGAAGCCGCTTCATCCGAGCGCCCCGATGGTGATCATTAAGGGAAATCTTGCGAAAGAGGGTGCGGTTGCGAAGATCGGCGGACTGAAAGTGCTTCGCCACCAGGGCCCGGCCCGTATCTACAATTCTGAAGAAGAAGCGCTGAAAGCCATTCTCGCCAAGAAGATCAAAAAGGGCGACGTCCTCGTCATCCGCTATGAGGGTCCCAAAGGGGGCCCGGGCATGAGAGAGATGCTCGCCGTTACCAGCGCAGTAATCGGGACGGGTTTGGGTGATTCCATCGCGCTTGTGACCGATGGCCGCTTTTCAGGGGGTTCGCATGGATTTGTGGTGGGGCATGTGGCGCCCGAAGCCGCGGCGGGCGGCACGATCGCGGCCCTGAAGGACGGCGATATCATCACCATCGACGCCAAGAAACTTTCCATCGATGTGGCGCTCAGTGACAAAGAAATCGCCTCACGTCTTAAGAAGCTCAAGCCGTTCAAACCGAGCATTGATACCGGTGTCTTGAAGAAATATTCGAAACTCGTGAACTCTGCCTCCTTTGGGGCGACGACCTGTGGCTGAGGGAAACTTCGTCGTCTTGGACGTCGAGACGCAGAAGGGTTTCAACGAAGTCGACCGTAAAAAACTGCACCTCTTGAAGATCTCCGTTGCCTGCATCTACGATTCCGCTTCCGACAAATATCTCTCTTTCGAGGAGAAGGAACTCTCGAAGATGGAGGAGTATCTAAAAAAGACAGATCTCGTCATTGGGTTCAACATCCGTGATTTTGATTTCGATGTCCTTCAGCCCTACATGCTCACGTCTCTCAAGACGCTTCCAATGCTGGACATTCTCGTAGAATTTGAAAAGGTGCGGGGGCACCGAATCAGCCTGCAGAGCGTTGTGCAGGCGACGCTGAAGAGTTCAAAGTCCGGTTCCGGCTGGGACGCAATCCAGTATTTCAGGGAAGGGCGTATCGAAGAGCTTAAAAAATACTGCCTCGACGATGTGCGGCTGACCCGAGAGGTCTACGAGTACGGTCTGAAGCATGGAAACATCCTTTTTATCTCCAACCGCGACTACCAGACCTATGAAGTGCCCATAGACTGGAAGAATGCGGCCAGTCACATCAAAGAACAGAAGAAGTCGGAAGCGTCGTTTCCGACAAGCCTGTTCTGATGAGTTTTTATCTCCGCGTGTGGCAGGCTTGCGACGTGGCGGAGATCACAAAACAGCTTCTTATCGTCGGGGATGTGTCAGCGGATTGCTCGGCCTGCCGGGAGCTGGGCATCGACTACGCCTCTGCAAAGAACTGTCCGCAATGCAATGTGACATTTCGGTTCATCACCTCACGAAATACGGGAGCGCTCGACCGCAATCGCGGCGGCACGGTGAAGCGCATCAAGGACCGACGGCCGGATTTGACATTCATCGACTATGAGGACTATAAAGAGGTTACAGGGAAGCAATCAGCCAGGGATTTTTTTAAATGAGAGGAAATAAAATGAAGAAAGTAATGATGATAGCATTCGCGGTCGCGTTCGTATTTGCATCGTCCGCAGCGCATGCCGAAAAGGTCAAGGATGTGGTCGAAAAGAGCAATAATTTCTGGGCGAAGGAAGGGGAACGTTCGGGTCTCAAGGAAAGCACATCGTCCTGGGGTCAGTTCTGGTCGAACATAAATCCTGGCAAGTACTTCCAGGATCAGCAGACAGCGTACAATGCCCGCAAATCCGGGTCGGTTGCGAGATAAAAAAGTGGTAGAGTGGTAAGGATTTGAAAAAAAGTCCGGTGGTAAGTGGTAGAGATTCTTACCACTTACCACTACACTTTTCCAAGTGGGTACCACTTACCACTTTCTTCTTTTTTTTAATTCTCTCTTCGCACGCTGAGGAAATCAATCCTTTGGTAGACCTTAAAAAATTCATCCCCGGCTTACGTTTTGAGATCCGATACGCAACACCGGACAATTTTGTAAAAGAAGTTTTATATCCTGAGGCGCGCTGTCTTCTAAGAAAAGAGGTCGCCGAGAAATTAAAACGTGTGCAAGAGGCTCTTCAAAAAAAAGGCTTGTCCTTAAAGCTTTTTGACGGTTATCGACCCCTGTCCGTGCAGAAAAAGATGTGGGCGAAGTTCCCGGTGCCGGGCTACGTGGCGGATCCGGCCAAAGGGTCGAATCACAATCGCGGCGCGGCGGTGGACCTTACTCTTACGGATTCCCAAGGCAATGAATTACCGATGCCCTCGGCCTACGATGAGTTTTCCGAACGGGCTCATCGTGACTACCTGGGCGGCACGGAGGGGGAGAGAAAAAATCGTCAGACCTTAGAAGATGCGATGAAAAAAGAAGGATTTATCGGCATCACGACCGAATGGTGGCATTTCGACGATGCCGACGCCAAAAAATACCCTGTCCTAGACCTGCCCTTCTCTTCGGTCGCCTCATAAGATATTCTCCTCCGGGCCGGGACCAGGGGGTCCCGCTCCCTCCGGAGAATATCTCACTCGGCGACCAATAGATTCATGCCTCACTCCCATTTCGAGTACAATGTGTCCATGAAACCCATCAAAGGCTTCCTTCTTTATCTTCTTGGCCTCTTGTTTATTTTTATCGGGGTGGCGGGCGTCGTGCTGCCGATACTTCCGGGGTGGGTGTTCATCTTCATGGGACTTTCCATCGTCGCGCCGCGCGCCGCGATGCGGCTAAGGTGGTGGGTGTTCCGCCGGCGTTTCAAAAAGGATCTTTTCAGTTTCAAAGAATGGGAAAAGTCGGGAGTCGAGGCCGGGTATACTACACGGCATTTTTCTTTGCATCTTTCCAAGACAGACGATCTTTTATCCGAGCAGAACCAGACAAAATTTCTAGATCTGTTCTCTTCCGGCCGAAAAATGCTGGATGATACGTTGAAACCGATAGAAAAATTTGTGCTTCTCAAACAGGTGCATGGCGACCGTATCGTGACGATCGACGGCGCTTCGTCTTTCCAAAAGCCCGGATTTTACCCCCAAGAATCCGCGGATGGTGCGCTGACCTGTGTGCCTGATGTCGCTCTTTTAGTGTTTAGCGCCGATTGTCTTTCAATTTTTTTCTCCGCCGGAGAATGGGTGGGGCTCGCCCACGCCGGCTGGCGCGGCACAAAGGCGGGGATCGCAGTGAAAATACTCAAACTTATCTCGGAAAGATCAGGCGTACCGGCCTCAAAAGTGCGGGTTATATTTGGTCCGCGTATCGGAGCAGATGCCTACGCGGTGGGTGAGGAGTTTACAGGCCACTTTCCAAAAGAATCCCTGCATCGTCGGAAGGGAAAGCTCCACTTTGATCTCGGCTCTGAGAACAGGCGTCAACTTCTGGAAGCAGGCGCCTCGGGCCGCAATCTCCTAGATCACGGCATCTGCACGGTCCAGCAGAACGCAGACTTTTATTCCTTCCGTAAAGAAGGCGACAAAGCCGGCCGCATTATTTCCTTCATCACTAAATTATAGTTCAGCGATATAGAAGCGTTTCTCGGGTACGCGCGGCCCCACCGTGGCCGCGCTCTGCTTCGGCGCGCGTAAGCTTGATCTAGGTGTTCCATGGAGCGCGCCTCCAGAGGCCCCTACGAAACGCTTCTATATCGCTGAACTAAATATATTAGGAAATGAATGGTGTAGCGACAGTGTGTTCTCCGAAGGGAGTGGGACCCCCTGGTCCCAGCCCGTAGGAGAATACACTGTCGCGTAGACGGAAATATTAGTTAGGTTGTTTCGCTGGGGAAGTTATTGCGGTAGATCTTAATCAAGACAAAGAAGAGTGACAGGATGGCTGGCGCAAGGAATATTCCCATGAAGCCATATACTTGCAGACCGCCTAAGATACTGAGAAAAAGCAGGGAATAGGGAAGTTTTGTTTTTTGCCCTATCAGGAGAGGCTTCAGCACATTGTCGATACCGCTGATGACGACCACTCCAAGAACGAGCAGCGCGACCGCTCTCGCGATCTCCTGTTGGAGGAACAAAAAAATAACAAAAGGCACCCACACCGTCGCTGTGCCCACCAGCGGGATCATGGATGCGAGAAACGCAACGGCCGCGAAGAACACCGGAAGCGGCAGGCGTAATATCCAGAAAACAAACCCTAGAAGCATGCCTTGCGCGAGACTGGTAAAAAGCTGGCCGCGCAGGGTAGCCGAAAAAGTCTCCGAAAGTTGACCAAATATTTCTTTTTTATGCTCCTCATCCAGCGGTGTGACCTCATAGATGAAGCTGTAGATACGGTGCCCGTCCCTAAAGAGAAAGAAGATCACAAAGAAAGTAAGGAAGAAATTAAGCGTCGCTTGGATGACGTTCTTGGTGATCATTGTCAGGTGCTGAAGGACGAAATTTCCAAGTGTTCCGAAAGAATCCATGACCCATTGATTGAGCTGTGTCCCTAACGAATCCCAGGGAGAAAGCTGGAGACTTTCGATGCTCTTGAATATCCTGAACGAGCGCACCTTTTCATAAAGCTGTTCCGCATTTCCGCTTTTGATGAACTCCGTGAGCCATTCATAGAGATGGATGGTCTCGCGGACGGCCAGGAGGAACGCAAAGATGACGAGCGGTGTCAGTGCAAGAAGTAGAAGAGCCGTCACCATGCCGGCCGCCAAAGTCGAGTTTTGACCGCATGCGTTCCTGATCTTTTCATAGAACGGGTAAAAAGTGAACGCGATGATCAGGCCCCAGGAGATGGGCCCGGCGAAGGGGGAGAGGATAAAGAATACGTTGAATAGGATATAAAGCAGGAGAGCGATAAAGAAGACCGAGATGAGCTGTCGGCGGTTCATAACAGCGGATTATAACACAGAGGCAGCGCATGTGGTAAAATGGTCGAAACCCGGGAGACATGATGCCCTACGACAGCAGTCTGGACAAGCAGGTATTTGCGAAAAGTTTTGAATCCGAAAGCACTAAGGTCACCGTGTGTGTCTATTCTTATAATAACGGCCCCAAAAAACTTCAAATATCGCGTGAGAACGCGGACGCTGAAGGGCAGTGGCGTTTTTCAAAGCTTGGCCGCATGACTAAGGAAGAGCTTCAGGCGATTCTGCCGCATTTACAAGAGGCAACGAACCATCTTTGAGGAAACGTATCCTCATTGTCGATGACCAGCGTGATGTGGCGTTGCTGCTGCACCACTATATTCAAAATGAGAAATACGAGGTGGAAGAGGTTTACAGCGGCGCGGAGGCATTGACCCGGGTATTTACGGGTGGTTTTGACCTTGTGATTATGGATTACGCGATGAGGGACATTAAGGGTGATCGTGTTTGCATGTTGATGCGCGAGGACGACAAGACGAAAGATCTCCCTGTAATCATTATCACGGGCCATTCCGAGATCGATGAAAAGGTGTTTCGCCAGTACGGGGCGACCGACGTGCTGTACAAGCCGGTCTTGGGGGATGAGTTGAAGCTAGTGATCGAAAAATACCTTTCAAAATAGGAGCGGCTCGAATATGAAAAAAGGCAGTGTTATCCTCTTATCCATCGTCGGTGTCCTTGTCGTTATTGGCATGATGTTCGCCGGTAGTTACAATGGCCTCGTTCAACTTGAAGAAAAGGTGTCGGCGGCTTGGGCCCAGGTGGAAAGTGTCTACCAGCGGCGCCTGGACCTTATTCCTAACTTGGTTGAGACCGTGAAGGGCTATGCGGCGCACGAAAGCTCGACGCTCGAGGCCGTTGTTCAGGCCCGTGCCAATGCCACGCGCATCACCCTGCCGGCTTCAGCTGTCTCAGATCCCGCTCAGTTTGCCAAGTTCCAGGAGTCCCAGGGGGCTCTTTCGGGTGCGCTCGGGCGACTCTTGGCGGTCTCGGAAAATTATCCCGACTTAAAAGCGAACCAGAATTTTCTCGAACTCCAGGCCCAGCTTGAAGGCACAGAGAATCGTATCGCGGTCGAACGCATGCGTTTTAATGAGGTTGCGCAGATGTTCAATACGAAGCTGCGCCAGTTTCCGACCAATATTTTAGGCGGTATATTCGGTTTTAAGACGAAAGAATATTTTAGGGCCGATGCGGCCGCGCAGGCAGCTCCCAAGGTCAAATTTTAGTTTTTTTGTCGGTGTGGGTGAGATGAGAAAGCTCGTTCCGGCGTTTCTAACATACTTTTTATTTTTTTGCGGGCTTGTCCATGCATCCGCCCTTCCGGACAAGCCTTCCTCGCGTGTTTCGGATACCGCATCGATGTTCTCTGCCGCCGAGCGCGAGAAACTCGAAGTCACTTTGGCCGCGTTCGAAAAAGAGACCTCCAGCCAACTCGTTGTTGTGACCGTGCCGACTCTGGACGGACAGCCGATCGAAGATTTTTCGATTAAACTTGCCGAAAAATGGAGGATAGGGACGAAAGGGCACGACAACGGCGTCATTTTCCTTTTTTCAAAAGAAGACCGTGCTGTGCGTATCGAGGTGGGTTATGGGTTGGAAGGCGTTTTACCGGACGCGCTAGCCAAACGCATCATCGAGAATGAGGTTGTCGTCAAGGCACTTTGCTTTCACGCAGCTTC
>JANNFA010000269.1:0-1508 GCA_031379345.1 Candidatus Omnitrophota bacterium
CTGATCCTTGTGCCATTTGATGTACTTCTTTCTCTTTTTTCTTACCTGCTGTGTTGATGAATGTTTTTGGTCCTACATATAACAAAAAAACCGCGCTCATGTTAGTCGCGGTTTCTAAATGCAGTGATGCAAGAATTCAAAAACAACTGTTTACTAACGACAGGGCGATTATAACATACATCCCAGGGATGTCAAGAATCATTGCGACGCTTTTTCGCTAGGCCAATCCTGAGATAGGAGGTATGATACTCGTCAACCTCCTATGTCCGAATATAAGTCCGGGGACGGATCCCTCGAGCGTTTCGAATGCCCGCACTGCGGCAAACCTTTTGATGTTGTTCCCGGTTCCCAGTGGAGTGATGATGGTCTTATCTGTCCACACTGTGGAATTGAAATAGAGGATTAATGGCCCAACAAGTAAGACCCGACGTCGAAGCCGAGAAGCGCTTTTACGCCGGCACGCCGGTCGACCCTTTCCCGCGTATACGATTGGAAGAGGGAAGTTCTGAGCTTACCATGCGCGCCATGGACCTTATCTGCCCGATAGGCATGGGACAGAGGGGGTTGATTGTTGCGCCGCCCGGAAGCGGCAAGACGACTTTTTTGAAACACCTCTGCCAGGCCGTGGCGAAGGCCAGCCCGGAGATCAAGCTTTACTGCCTTCTCGTGAATGAGCGTCCGGAGGAAGTGACCGATTTCAAGAGAAGTGTGGTGGCGCAGGTACGCTCCTCGTCCTCAGACGAGACCTACGACAACCACATCCGCGTTGCGGACACATTGATGCGGGAGGCAATCGCCGAGGCAGGCACGGGCGGTCACGTGATGGTCGTGATTGATTCTTTGACGCGCCTGGCGCGCGTGCACAATGCGGAGCGCAATACAGGACGTACCCTATCGGGTGGGGTGGACGCCCGCGCTCTGGAGATACCCCGGCGTATTTTCGGGGCGGCCCGCAAGATCGAGAACGGCGGCTCACTGACTATTTTGGCCACGATCCTTGTCCAGACCGGAAGCCGGATGGATGAGGTGATATTCGAGGAGTTCAAGGGCACGGGCAATATGGAAATCGTGCTTTCGCGTGAAATTTCGAGTCGTCGCATCTACCCGGCCATTGATATTCCAAAAAGCGGGACACGTAAAGAAGAGCGCCTCCGGGATCCCGCCGAAATGGAGCAGGTGATGAAGCTCCGACGGAAATTGGCGGACCTTCAGCCCATCGACGCGGCGAGGGAACTTGTGGAAGCACTGCAAAAATATCCGGCGAACAAAGAACTCTTGGCGCATTTTACGCCGACGCGCTGATAACGAGGTTTCGCTAAATTATGGCTTTTTTTGATAAACCTCTTGTCTGGTTGGTGACGAGCTTGATCCTTTTGGCGGCATGCACGTTTTTGCCGCTTCGAATCAAGAACGATGGTGTGCGTTTTTTTGTGATGCGGTGGGTGCTTGTGCCGGTGAGCATCGTGATTATCGCTTATTGTTATCCATTCGGCATCGAAGTCTTCAGA
>JANNFA010000014.1:0-12699 GCA_031379345.1 Candidatus Omnitrophota bacterium
CTTCGGTAAAAGCGCGGCCGTAGGAGTTCAGCGCCCGCGCTTTTTTCTGGAGGCAGCGGTGAACGAGCGGAATATCGGACGACACCACGATGTCATCTTTTTGGATATGCTCGACGATCCAATCGTCCGCCGCGTCGAACCGCCCATCCACCACCATCAACTGAGCGCCCCAATCCTCAGGAAGACGCATCCATGAGTTCGCCACGAAAATGACCTTCAGCTCATAGCGCTTGGCAACGCGGATCACCTCCGGCTTGACCGGGCAGGCATCGGAATCGACGTAAATCATGAACGGCAGCCTCAAGGGGCCCAAACCAAGTAGAGCCCGATGGCTAGATTGAGCGCACCCACAACACGAAACGCAATGAGCGGGAGCTTTACAGCAAGAACCCCGACGGCCTTTCTCAGCAATGTGCCGAGAACCACCAAGCCGACCGCCAGGCCCACCCACCCTTTCACGCCATAACCCTCTACCAGGGTGGACAGAGGGATATAAACGTAGCCGACTAACAGCCAATAAAGCGCCCAGCTGGCCTTGCCCACCATCCACCAACGCAACGTCTTGGGCCAGACGGCCCAGAGCAATCCGAAGAATATCGCAATATATCCGGCGAGGGTTGTGGTCATGTTAACTTATCTCTTTTTTGGTCATTTGGCATGGGTACGGCTTGCTCAGACCGTGTAGGGTATTTTAACTTCCAAATCGGGAATCTTCTTAAAATCGGTTAAATCACGTGTTACTAGGGCGAGGTCTTCATTCCGCGCGACAGCTGCCTGGAAGGCGTCCGGCAGTTTGATATGAAAACGGTTTCGGATACCCGCGGCAATATCAGCTTCGTCGGGCCCAATCGGCAGGCAGATATATTCCTCCAAAAAAGCGCTCACCTCTTCCCACTTCTCGCCCGCGCGCACCAGCACCTCCGCCCTTGTCACCGCTGAAATACGGGCTTCATCATCCTCTAATTTGGACAACCAGTCCGTGGCCTTCCGGATACCGTTCAAATGGTCGATCAGTATTGTGGAATCCAAAAGATACTTTGCGGACATCTCAGTCCCACTCGCCGCGGATTTTCCGCACGAACTTCACACTGTCTTCTCCGCCCTTGAGAAGTCCGGCCGTGTTCTCCAACTGCCGGCGATATTCCCCGGCCCGCGCTTTCTTTTGGAATTCCTTGATGGCGAGGCGTATCGTCTCCGCCGTCGAACGGTCATGCCGTTCGCTATATCGGTCCAGCCACTTCTTGTCTTCTTCTTCTATGGATACAATGGTTCGAACCATGGCTCACCTCTACCTAAAGTATATCACATAAGTGATGATATATCAATTAGAGGGCTATCGCAAAATCCGCCCGCACGACAGAATTAACCTTCTTTTCAAGCGAGCTTGTGTCATTGCTCCCCCAATCCGAAACATCGTAGGAATTGGCAGGCGTGATCTGAAAAACTCCCATCTTGGCCGAGCGGATGGCCCCGATGCTGTTCCCGCTGGAGGAGGCGATCTCCTCTGCACGGCGCTTGGCATCCTTGGTCGCCTCTTTCAACATCTCGACCTTGAGCTCCGGTAGTTTCGTGTAAAAATATTCCGGGGCAGCCGACTCCAGCTCAATACCTTGATTGATAAGCTCCGTCGCCTCGCGCGAAATGGCCGTCACCTTGTCGACATCCGTCGACTTCACTTCTACCGCCTGGCTGAGCACATAGGCTTCGATAGTGTTGGTGTCATTGCCCTTTTCATTCTTTTTATAGAGCGTCTGTGTCACTACCTGAGAAATAATTAGGTCTTTTTCAGGAATGCCTTTGGAGATGAGATATTCCTTCACCACTTGAAGGTTGCCTTTGAGTTGGCTGAAGGCTTCGGTCATGGCGACATTGCGCTTTGAAAATTTGAGCGACCAAACCATGTAATCCGACATTATTTTCTTCTCCGCCGAACCCGTCACACTGATGACCTGCTTGGAAAACTGCATCGCCTTCAACACGCCTTTCGACAAGATGACTGTCGACGCTATCGTTGCGACAGCGATACACACTCCGAGTACAACGATCTGTGAATTTCTGAAGAATCCTTGATTTTCCATGGCGGGCCTCTTTCGATCGACTTTGTTACGGGGGTGACGGTGTTACTCCGTCAGAAAGAATAGTCCTGGGAAGTTATTTCGTCAAGAAAGTAGTTCAGGACTGTTAAATCTAGTTAAAGCTAACTGTTCCCTTTTTGGGTGGATGGGACTAAGTCCGGTATATTAAAATATAACTATTTAATTTTCCAAATAAGGCTGTATGCTTCCTCGGCCAGCTCGGATGCTCGAAACTGGATTTTTCTATAATCCCATGTGGCAGCTTGTTTCTCGTATTTATCAATAAATTCTTCAATATAGACCTTGTTTTGAATCTCACGCTTCAGTGGGCCCTTAAGCTTATCAATCTTCTTTGTAGGGCTAAGGTTGCCCAACTTAGAATTTGTTGTAAATCCTAGCGCCAACAAGTTTCCAATATTATGAACCATGCTGAGAGTCTCGGGATCCGACTTCATTTCGGGTTCAGGTTTTTGTGGATAGAAATGCTCAATGTTATGATTCTTTCGTAAAACTTTCGGATCTGAATTATAAATTGCAACGCGGTCCGATGGTTTTAGTCCTACGTTGTTGAGGCGGTCAAAAATATATGCAATTAAGGGAATTGTGTCAGGACTATATTCAACATCCTCAAATCGCGATACAAATTCCTCTTCTTTGGCTACCTTTTCTTTGAGCTGCCGCATAAATTCTCTAGTTGTGGCCTCAAAATCATTCGACTTAGAATACAAATCTGAATGATCCGCATATAACATTTCAACTTCGTTCCCAATTCGATCACATATAGCATTATTTATGAAATGGTATTTTTCCAGCCCATCAAATAAAAGCATGAGATTTTTTGCAGCGCTTGCATTAGCACCACAGCCAGTGCGCTTAAAACAACTCAACGCACTATAAACTAATGGGTACATTTGAGATATCTTGAATAATCTTAAACCTTCTAGAGAGTAATAAATATTTTCGTACTTATACTGATCGCTGGAGACGGCCGTACATCCCGTAGAATCAAAATAGTTTTTCAGTCCCTCCTTATCGGCTGTTTTCATTACGTTATAGTACTTAGAAAAATCCCCTAACTCCTCAACCAATTTTGCCGGCCCTATTGCTTGCCCTTCTGATTTAAGTTTTCTGTACAAACTAGACTTCTGAGTATAGCCATTTTTTGAAACGTAATAGTATTTGAGCATCCTTAGAATTGTGCCGCCGGAGTTTTCGATGATTTCATTCCAGCTGTCCTTAAGATTTTCGACCTTATTCGAAAATAAATAGTTCTTTAGAAGATCGGATACCTCTAAATCAAGTCCTCGTGCATTGGTTCTCTCAAAAATGCTAAAAGCCTCTAATTCGTTTTCAATATCGATACGAATAACATAGGTGTTATATATGGCTTCTAAAAAATCACTTAATTGAGGTTGATTAAAACTTTTGACTTTCTCAGCAAAAAAATCATATATAGGTTTAATCCTATTAACCTGACGTTTTATAGACTTAGCGCCGATCTTTAAGGGGAACTCACCATCCCACTTAATTTCTGACATTATTTGGAACAAATCACGGATGGATCGTGAGGCAATAAGGCGAGGCCCCAAATCTTGGCCGGTGGTCCGGCTTACAAAGCCTATATTCTGTTGAGTCAAAGAGGCGACTTGCATATTGCCGAGTTGCATCGCTCGTCTCCTGCACGCAATTAAGAGTAAAAATATGGTGGTAAGCCTCTGCTGTCCATCGACTATCTGAACCGGGGTCTCCCTTTCATCTAATGTATTAAAAATTAAAGAGCCTAGATAAAGACCGGGACCTTTTAAGCGTTCATGATCTTTAAGATCCTCCACAAACTCCAAAGCCTCATCTTTGCCCCATGCAAAATCTCTCTGATATTCAGGAACCTCAAACTTCTGGGAGGTTGCTAGGAGACCTTCTATTGTGGTGGGCACAGGTTTAATCATAACGGTCGACTCGAGGATGTGGGTGACACCATGGTTAGCATTATACCCGAATTCTAGAACAGTTAACATACCGCACGCGTACCGGATGACGTCCCAAGAAGAAAGGCCAACTCTATGCCGAACTCAGTTCGGATCGCCGTTTCGGTTGGGGCGTTCGAGTTTCATGCGCTGACCCCTTTTTACCGCCGTTTGACCTGTTCCTTTTTGGTCGTTCCGGACCTGGTCCGGTATAGGCATTGCAACTCCATCCGAGATTAAATCAAGGTGTAGATAATCTTCGGTTTTATTGATCCAATTTCATTAAATTTTTCATTTTTCGGATAGTAGCTTTACAATCCTTCCGTGCATGTTGTCGTAAACACTTGTCATTTTACGCTTCGCTTGATCGGTTAGAAGAGCTGTGTGCATCATCGCATCCCTAATGGGGGTGTATTGCTTGGCGTCATAAGGTAAGCAGTTCTGACCACTATCCTGTTTATCGACAAGATTGGCTAGATCCTTGATATCAAGGTAATTCAAGTTTGTGGCAGCATGCCTAATATCAATATTGATATTGCCATCGGCTTTGCTTCTAGCCTCTCTGTCCTTATGCTTATCAATGGATTTCTTTGCCTCCGGCGATAGAGGTATTCGCTTTTCCTGAATATATTTTCTAATCAAATTCTCTGAAATAAAACATTCTGCATAGGAAGGAAAATTATATTTAGCATCATTAAGAAAAGCTTCTACCCAGCCATCTACTTTGGTTCTGTTTTTTGAATCCTTTGGAAGTGAGTACTCTTTCGAAACAACATCGAAAAGCTCCTGGGCCTTTCGAGCTTTTAGGGTAATAGTCATATTTTCCGGATCACCGGGTTCCTTGTGCTTTCGTCGCCAAAGATCCCAATCCTCCAGAATCCTACCCATAACCTGGCTTTTTAATAACTCTAAGAATCGTTTATATTTAGGATCGTCGGCTACCACCCCCTCGCGGCTGCTTGTAAATCTGTCATTCGAATCATTTAAATCATCAAAATGAACCTGCCCATATAAATAACTCTCAACTACTCGTGCCGTTGGTATATGCTTCAAAACATCCTTTTCTCTCAACCGACCATTCACGAACAGATCAACACCCACCCTCTCATCGGCCGTGAGTATCTTTAAGTGGCTGGGTTTCTCAACCGAAGCAATGAAACCTTTGATTTTTCCTTGGGCTAATAGTCTCTTTTTTTCTTTGAGAGAAAAATTGGTTTGCAGTCCCTCAATGTACGGATCTTTAAGATAGTTTATTTTCCACAAGAATTATGTTTTTGAAGCTAGATCGTTTAGACACTCATGCGTTATCTTTTCACCATTTACGAAAATATTAAATGAGGGGTCTAAAAGTGAAAACCGGAAATACAAGGCGATTATTTTTTTTAAGAAATTTAGGCTGTGCTTAACTCCATCATTAATTCCTTCAAAATAAATTATCGTTCCATTTTTATGTCCTTTCATATATTTTCTAAAAATTTTTTGTCTCCATTCTCCAAGTGGATACTGCTGCGGCGTAAAATCGTTAGTAATTGCTTTGTTTAGCCCCGAATTATCAATTACGCCGCCGACGTAATTTGCGCTCTTCTTTTTCGATATAACATTGATTTTTTTAGCGCATGATAATAATGCCAATTTTCCAATTCCTTTTCTGCCAATATAAGGTCTTCCTTCTGGTGAGTTGGCTCCTTCCTTTCTTTTTGAATACCCAATTTTCAAAAACTTATTTTGAAAATCATTTGACGTCATGCCATGTCCATCATCCTTGATAACGAAACTTCCCCGTCTTTTATCTATGTATATATACACATTACGCGCATCTGCATCCCATGAGTTTGAAATTGCTTCACCCAGGACTGTGGCAAAGCTTCTATACAGCTTCCTCCCTAGATGGTCTAATACGCTTAGGGAGATTTCGAAGGTAAAATATTCTTTATTTTTCATAAAAATTTTTTATGTGTTTTTTTATGGATCTTCCAACCACTTCGCCCAATCTAACCGGTACGGCGTTGCCAATGTGGGTACCGATTTTCTTGTAAGAAAATATTTTTTTTGGATCGATAAATTTATAGGTTTTTGGAAATGTCTGAAGTAGGGCGCTTTCGCGCATAGAGATAGCTCTGTCTTGGGAAGGATGCCCAAATCTTCCTGTACCAAAAAAACAGGATTGAGTTGTGATGGTGGGTGATACTTTTCCCCATTCCATACGGGCATACACCGCACTATAGGACTCCCCCGTATCTTTGGTGTGGCAAGCCGCCCTTAATCCTTCTTCCCAATCCAGCCAGGTACCGCCCGGCTTAGATTGCTTGATTCGACGCTTATTCAAGTCGCTCAGTCTGGGTGATCTGTGCAAAGGATCTTTGGATGACACCCCACCATCGCATATCGGTTCGAGTTTTCCTATTGCCGCTTGCACGGTTTTATATTCTTTCTTTGAATGCGTTGGGGGGATTATTTCTACAGGCCCGAACTTTGAAGCCAACAACACCAAGCGTCGTCTGGCTTGCGGTATGCCATAGTCTGGACAATAGATCGATTTCCAATAAACGTGATATTTAGATATTTCCAAAGTTCTTACGAAATCTGAAAAAACCTTTTGCTTGACGATTTGCGGCACATTCTCCATAGAAACTATATTAGGTTGGACACGTTCGATCAATTTCCCAAAGGCATAAAGAAGACTCCATTTTTCATCATTTTTACGATTCTTATTTTTTTGTGTGTGCTTCGAAAATGGCTGACAAGGCGCACAGCCGACTAAAATTTTTAAAGCTCGTTTGGGATAGAGTCGGCTCAGTTTCTCTGGGCCAAGACAGGTTATGTCCTCTTGGAGAAACTTCGAATCGTTGTTAGCTTCATATGCGAATTTGCACGTTTTATCGATATCGATACCCGCTCTTACTTTTATCCCGGCTTTGGCCAATCCATAAGTCATCCCACCAGCCCCGCAAAACAAATCGATCGCACTCGCTTTCGTGTTGGGCACCTTTTCGGGGCTGATTATTTCGAGGATTCTATTTCGAACTTCGTCTGGCTTCCTTTTGAGATCGGTATCCCAAAAACGATAAACCCTCCACCCATCCTTTTTTAAAAGTCGATTGTGTCTGCGATCTCTCTGTCTATTTTCCTTCAGTTTTTCTATCCAAAATTTTTTGTTCTTGTTGAATTTCATGTTTCGGATTACCGAAGGTCGGCCATGCCAAAATGAACCGTCACAAAATAATAGGATATTTGTTCCTTTGATCCTAAAGTCTGGTCTGACTTTGGAATTTTTTAGACGCGGCTGCTTTTCGAATTTTATGTCAAGTTTTTTTAGAAGTTTTCCCATATTGATTTCCGGATCCGTTCCAAAGACCTTGATCAATTTCATTCTTGCAGATATTCGAGCCGAAGGTTTTCTATACAAAGGAATTCTATTTGATGAGGGGAAGGTTTTGTGAGCAATCAACTTAGGCATAACCCCATTATTACATGTGCGTTAGAAGCGGCCGAGAATTTAGTATTTTTCTACTAATCTAAATCGCCTTTGTGCTGATTTAATTTCTCTTTTCCGCGTAAAAATCCCCATTTCTTCCAGTATATATATACTACCCCGTCCCAGAATGCCGTTTTGGAACACGTTAAAGATGAAACTTCCCGTGGTCGTTGTGGCCTTGGCGGTTCATATTCATCGGTCCTTACGGACAGCCAGGGTAAAATGTGCGAAGTGCTTCCTCCAGCCGGCTTCGTCGGAATTGAATTCATTGGTTCCAAATAAGTGGTCGGCCAGAGTCTCGCGGGTGCGGGCAAGCTCCTTGAGGCGAGGCAGGTTGCGGGTGGCAGCCAAAGACAGGTCGAGGAGCTCCAAGGCCCTCTCTGCCGCTTTCTTCGAATACTCGGTATTGTTCTTCGACCGCCAAAGAAACGCGCGCTCGACCTCTCCCCCGATATTGGCCATTTGCTCGATCAGAGGCATCTTCGCCCATCGTCCGGCGGCCAGTTCGGCGTGCTCGATGCTCATTGACCCACCCTTTTTTCGACCCATTCGATTATCTTCTTCTGGATGGCCGGGTCTTCCACGCTGCGGCTGCGGTTGTTCTGCGAGGGGCGAAGGTTGATCATGGAATCGAATTCGACAAATTGTTCACCCGTCAGATCGGGATACAAGTTGATGCCCCAAAGGCTTTTCTGCGCAGAGCCTCTCTCTAAAAGGAGCGCTTCGAGGTCGGAATGCAATTCCGCATCCAGAGCCAACAGCCCGCGGTCGATATCCACGACCCCCTTGACCATATTCAAGTAAATGCGGGCAGCCATCTCTTTCAATTCTTTGCGGGTGATCGATTTATCGATGATTTTCATACGACCTGTATTTTACCCTATTCGACTGGAAGGGGCTAAAGGTGAAACTTCCCATGGTCGTTGTGGCCTTGGCGGTTGAGGCCCTTTTGGAACTTCTTCTCCACCTCGTCGACAGCGGCTTTTAGTCCGCCGAGTATCTTTTCGACTTGGTCGGCGGTGAACTCATAGCCTGAGCTGGAGAGGTTGCCGAGGATTTTTATTTTCTTCAGAGTGCTTTCGACGCGGGGTTCGGCGAGACGTTTGAATTTATCTGCTTTGGATTCGGCGTTGTCCATTTCGGGACCTCCTAGTTAGGTGGTGAGGGTGCGGTGGGTGCCATCGCAAAAGGGTTTGTTCTTGGATTCCTTACAGCCGCACCAGGCCACCTTTTTGGCCTCGTCGAGGTGGGCCTTCATCGGAGTCATGCCGGTGTTGAGGCGTTTGTGGGAGCCGTCGCAGAAGGGCTGTTTGAGCGACTCTCCGCAGGCGCACCAGAAATAGTCACCGGGCTGCATGTCCTGGACGAACGGGGCGTTTTGCTTGGTGCTCATAAGGCCTCCCTTGATGGTTTGAAATTGACCCTTATATTACTCCCGGCTCCCCCACTCGGCAAGTCTCTCAGTTGCGGATAGGCGACGGGTCCTGACGAAGCATTATTTCGTCAGCCTCATGGTTAAGTGATAGAAAAATCCTGAAAATAAAGTGAACGAAAAATCGACCCTCGCGCATCTAGTATAGATAGGAGGATACAAACATGCACAACGAGCAAATACCACACATGCCTATTGAAGGCCGGATCTATATGATGAGAAAAACTAGGGTTATGCTTGATTCAGATTTGGCCGCCCTCTATCGGGTGCCCATAAAAGCATTAATCCAAGCAGTGAAGAGAAACCAAAAAAGGTTTCCTTCCGACTTCATATATCTTCTTACGCGAGAGGAGGTTATGGCTCTAAGGTCACAATCTGTGACCTTAGAGAATGCCCAAAATAGCCCTCCTGCTTCTGGGAGAGGAAAGTATAGGAAATTTCAACCTTATGCTTTCACCGAACAAGGCGTTGCCATGCTATCCAGTGTTTTGCATAGCGAACGCGCCATTCAGGTCAATATCCAAATAATGCGAATCTTCGTCAGTATAAGAGAGCAGGCGGCGACACATCAGGACCTCTGGTTAATGATCGATGCGATGGAAAAAAAATACGACACCCAGTTTCAGGTCGTATTTAAGTCGATCAAGCTCCTAATTGAAAAACCGAAGGACGGACCCGAAGATTACCGAAGATTTTAAAGAGCGCCGGCGGACGCGGTGTTCTCCGGAGGGAGCGGGACCCCTGGTCCCGGCCCGGAGGAGAATGCCGCGGTCGCCGCGCAGTGGGTTATTTAAAATTCTCGACGTGGAAGTCGCCGTTGCGGCCAGTGTAGATTACTTTCTTTCCGGCGATGAAGACATCATAAAACACACAGCCGGCGGACATGATGCGCTTTAAAAACTCAGGGTATCGGATGTCCCCCACCTGGATGTCACGGATGGCGGCGCGGATCTTGTTGAGCTGCCATTCCATGCCGATGGCAGGCGCATATTGAAAGGGCATGGTCACCACTTCGCTTTGGCCGTCGGCGGCATAATAGAACTTTTCAAGCTTCACGAGGTCGGCGCAGTAGCGCTCCACGTTATTGACGGCCAGGCGGCCGACAATGGCGGGAAATGCGGCCTGACCAGAAAAGGAAAGCTCTTCACACTCGTTGAGGACCGCAATATCCATCATTTCCCTAACCCGGTCACCTTCTCACTGAAGAACACGTAAAGATACACGCCCTGCCACACCGCGATGAGGAGGGCGAGCCAGGGAAAATTGGCGCTTATCTGAAACTTTTCATTGGCAAGCATGACAAGCTCCACGATATAAAAACTTCCGACGAGTGAGAGGATGGCACGTGAGAGGCCTGCGCGGCTTTTATTGAACACGCGCATATGGAGGAGCGGCAGAAGAACCGAGCCGGTCACAATGGCAATGGGAAACGAGCCGATGAAATAATTAAAAAGAACGGTGTCGTCCCCTATCTTGAGTAGAGAGATGCGGTAAACAAAGGCGTATATCAACGTGGAGAGCGCGATAAAAAAAACATGCTTCCCAAGCGAGGCTTTCAGAGATTTCGCATCGAACACGGCGACGGTCAGGCCGAATGCGGGGCCCACCACCCAATAGCCGCCGGCGTATTTGTTGCTCACCCACACGCAGGCAATGTAGCTCAGCGCCCGAATGACAGTTCGCAGCGGATTAGTCGACAAGCTCATACACCACTCTTCTTAGGGGTGTCCTGCATCTTGTCGGCTTTCCAGTTGCGTTTTTTCACGTGGCTCCAGGTCTCGTCGATGATAGTCGAAAAATCCCAACCCATCTGATTGCAGAGGTCCATCAGGAAAATACAGCAGTCGCCGACAGCGTCTTTCATCGCGTGTTCATGCTCGGCCTTGGTGCCGCGTATGCCCTGCTCCATTTTGAGATAGGCGTGTGCGAGCTCCCCTACCTCTTCGGCCGCACCCAAGATGGGTTGATGGGGTTTTTTATTGTCGAAGTTCTTCTTCGACCATTCATCCTGCTCTTTTTGGATTTGAGGAAGGTTCATGGGTTGATTCTACCTGTAAAGGTCTTCACGCGTCCAGGGAAGGCCGGAGAAGCCCTTCACGCGTTTTTGGGCCACGGTCTGGTGGATGGCCAGATTGCCATCGGCGAACACGAATGATACACCGGCCAGGTACGCCAGCCACAAGCGGTATTTTTCACTCCCCGCAAGATGCACCGCCTCGCCGCGACACGCCTCAAGCCGCATAGCCCAATGTTTGAGCGTGAGCGCATAATGCTCTCGCAGGCTCTCCACATCGCGCACCTCGAAACCCGCGACTTCCATCTGAGTGAGCGTGTTGCCGATATGGTCCATCTCGAAGCCCGGAAAGATAAACTTTTGGATAAGCTCCCGGCCTGGGCCGATCTTGTCGAACTTTTTTGAGTCACCCTTCGCGCGGCGCGTGATGGCGTGGTGCATCATGAGGCCACGGTCATTTAAAAGCGAGTTCATCTTCGCAAAATAGGCGGGAATATTTTTTCGCCCCACATGCTCGAACATGCCAACACTTGCGATTTTGTCGTACTTGCCTTTTAAATTCTGGTAATCCATGAGATCCACCGTCACTCGGCCCTTCAGACCCTCCTGCTCGACTTTTTCGAGGGTGTGGCGGTGCTGTTCGTGCGAAAGCGTCACGCCGTGCGCCCGCACGCCATAGTGTTTGGCCGCATAGCAGATCAAACCGCCCCAGCCTGAGCCGATATCCAAAAACGATTCGCCTTCTTTTAGACGCAATTTGCGGCAAATATGCTCCAGCTTGTCGTGCTGGGCCTGATCGAGGGAGTTTTCCGGCTTACGGAAATACGCGCAGGAGTATTGCATCTGCTTATCCAAAAAGAGACGGTAAAAATCATTGCCGACATCGTAATGAAAACGGATGTAATCACTGTTGTCCTTTTGCTTGCGGTGCAGGCCGGTTTCATCCTTTGAGAAAGTATGTTTGGTTTTGAGTTTTTCGGTAGGTCCAAAAAGAAAAGGGAGCGCTTCGCGCAGAATGAGCGACTTCTTCAGGCGCTTCATTTTTTTCTTGGGGTCGTGCACGCGCAGATAGTCCATCATGGAGAACAAATCGCCGCCTGCCAAGTCGAGCTTCCCTTCCGCGTAGTGGCGCACCACATTCTCAAGCGTGGGCTCACGCAGAAGCGTGGTCATCGTGCGAGGGCCGTCAATCACAAGAAAGAAATCCTGGTGGGGGTTCTGCCCCAGCGGAGCTTGGGAGCCGTCCCAAAGACGAACTGAGAATGGAATATCGAGGGTGTCCGCGACATGACTTAAGATGCGCCGCGCGCCGTCAATCTGCTTACGCTCTAAGGAAGGAGTTGTCACGCCTGTATTCTACTACAAAAACGCCCAGCTTTTGGCTGGGCGTTTTATTCTAGTGAACCCGGTTTACTTAACGGCCGGGACCGGCGTTCTTACGTTTGGAGAAGCAGTCCTTGCAATAGACCGGGCGATCTTCCCGGGGTTTGAAAGGAACTTGGCACTCTTGTTTGCACTCGGCGCAGGTCGCCGTAAACATTTCCTTCGGCCCGCCGAATCCACCCCCACCACCACCCTGATAGCCCATGCGATGCTGTCTCCTTGTTAGTGAATCACGCTTACAACCACTATCCTACGCTTCCTTCCGTAAAACCGCAATATCGCGGTTAAACGGCTTGCGGGACGCGCGTGTAGGCGATCTCCATCATCTTGTTTTCTTTGCCGTCCGGACCCGCCGC
>JANNFA010000096.1:0-3194 GCA_031379345.1 Candidatus Omnitrophota bacterium
CTTTTTCAAGCACCATTTCCGCGACCTGCACATGCCGTTCGGCAGGCTCATCGAATGTGGAGCTGACAACCTCGCCCTTCACCAACCGCTGCATGTCTGTGACTTCTTCCGGACGTTCGTCGATCAAAAGAACGATCATCACGGCATCGGGGTGATTGGTGGTGATAGAGTTGGCAACCTTCTGCATCAGCACCGTTTTACCGCTATAAGGCGGGGCGACGATCAGGCCGCGCTGACCCTTGCCGATGGGCGCAAGAAGGTCGAGGATGCGCGTCGACGGGTCGAGCGGATTGCACTCCAACTGCCACTTCGTATTCGGATAGATGGGTGTCAGATTGTCGAATAAGATCTTTTCGCGGCCTTCTTCAGGCGATTCGAAATTGACCTTTTCGACCATCAGCATGGCGAAATAACGCTCCCCTTCCTTCGGGGGGCGGATCTGCCCGCGCACAGAATCACCGGTGCGGAGGTTAAACTTGCGGATCTGCGAAGGAGACACGTAAATGTCGTCCGGGCACGGCAGATAATTATAGTTGGGCGAGCGCAGGAAACCGAAGCCGTCCTGAAGGATCTCGAGCACGCCTTCGCCGGTCATCACGCCGCCATCTTTTTCCGGCTGAGCCTGCAGGATCTTAAAGATCAGGTCCTGCTTCTTCAAGCCGCTCACGCCATTGACTTGCATCTTGTGCGCGATGTCATTCAGTTCCGACATCTTCATTTTTTTTAGTTTTGCCAGATCAATATCCATTTATTCTACTTCTCCTCTTTATGATAGAAACCGCTCTCGCGGGCCGTCTGCCGCTTCAAAATTTCCTGCCTCACACGCTCCACGTTCTGCTCCAGCTGTTCAAAGGTGCCGTTATTCGCGATAACAAAGTCGGCCATGCGCGCCTTTTTCATCACCGGCCACTGCGCGGCCAATATCTTGCGCGCAAGCTGGCTGGGGAAACCGCGCCGCGAAGCACGTGACAGCATGTTGGACTCACTGGCCGTTACCACCACCGTGAAATCGGCCAACTTATCCATCTTTGATTCAAAAAGAAGCGGCACATCCAGAATAAGCAGGCCCTTCTTCGCGCGTAATCTCTCGATCTGTTTCAATGCTTCAATGATAGCGCTGGGGTGAATAAGCACGTTTAGTTTTTTTAAATCTTTCGGGTTCGAAAAAACTCTCCAGGCAAGCTTACGACGGTCAAGCTGGCCGTTTTTTAACAGGTATTCCTTCCCGAAGGTCTTCGCAATGGCCCGGCGGAGCGACACATTCTTCTGGGTGACTTCACGCGCGACCTTGTCCGCATCGATCACGCGCGCGCCCTTTTTTTTGAATATTTTTGCCGCCTCGCTCTTTCCCGAAGCAAGATTACCGGTCAACCCCACAATCGTCATTGGCTTAAACTTTCGTATACGCCCATATATTTCTTTGCGCTATTGCCCCAGGAAAAATCCTGCTCCATCGCACGCTTCCTTGCTATCTCAAACGGCCGCCTGTCTTCATAGAGCTTCAACGCGCGGTCGATGGCGTCTAAAAGCTTCGCCGGGCTCTGCTCATCGAACACGAAACCATTTCCGTCCTCCGGCGAGGCGTCCAGGTCTTTCACCGTGTCGGCCAGACCCCCCACATTGCGGACAATGGGCAACGTGCCATAACGCATGCTGATCATCTGTCCCAAACCGCAGGGCTCAAAATAAGACGGCATCAAGAAAAAATCCGCGCCCGCATAGATCGCATGCGCCTTCACGGCGTCGAACCCGAGAATGACATGGCTTTTTTTGGGATGTCTTTTCCCGATATTGCGGAACGTCGTGTGATAGACACGATCGCCCTCGCCTAAAAGCACGAACTGAACATTCTTTGATAAAAATTTGTCAGCGGCTTCCGAAAGGATATCCAGTCCCTTTTGTTCCGCCAAGCGCGTTACCATCGCGAAGATCGGCACGTTTGGATCCGGCTCAAAACCGCAGCTTTTCTGCAGTTCCGCCTTACACGCCTTTTTGCCGGATAAATTCTTAGGCGAATAGACCGCCGGGATGCGCTTGTCCCCCGAAGGGTCCCAAAGCGCTGTGTCGAGCCCGTTCAAGATGCCGTGGATGTCCTTGGATCGCTTTTTTATCACTCCCTCCATGCCGAATCCGAACTGGCGCGTTTGAACCTCTTTCGCATAGGTCGAACTGACTGTCGTGATGGCGTCGGCGTATAAAAGGCCCGCCTTCAAGAGATTGATCTTTCCGTAGAACTCGAAACCATCGATGGAATAAAGCGAGGGGTCCAACCCAAGGAGGCCGTATTGCTTGTGCGGGAACAACCCCTGGTAGGCGAAGTTGTGCACGGTCAAGACGGACTTCACATCCCGGAAAAAAGGATCCGATGCTTTCTTCATTTTTAAAAGAACAGGTAAAAGTGCCGTCTGCCAATCGTGCGCATGCACGATATCGGGACAAAAACCTTCGCGCTTGGCCGTCTCCAGCGCCTCATGGCAGAAGAATGAAAAACGCTGAAGATTGTCGGGATAATCCCCGCGGTCATTGCCGTACAACCCCGAACGGTTAAAATAAACCTCATTCTCGATGAAGCGCGCACGCACGTTTGGCGCGATCTTCTTTTCGGTGACGGCGACACCACGGTATTTCGGCATCAGAACCAGCGTCTCGACACCGAGACCGGCCATCGCCACCGGAAGCGAACCCGCCACGTCCGCGAGCCCGCCGGTCATCTGGAACGGAACGACTTCGCTCGAGCAGGCCAGAACCTTGATCTTCTTCAATCCAATTCTTTCATGTCGAGCCAGTTCGGCCCGGCTTTCACGGACACGTCCAGAGGCACGCGGAACTTCGCGGCACTTTGCATGCGGTCCTGCACGAACGCGGCCAATTCCTTCAATTCCGTTTTGGGTCCTTCAAATAAAAGCTCATCATGTACCTGCAGAAGCATCCGGCTCTTGAATTTTTTTGGCCGTAGTTCCCTTTCGATGGTGTTCATCGCAATTTTGATGATGTCGCTTGCCGTGCCCTGCATCGGCGCGTTCACCGCGGTGCGTTCGGCGAAACTTTTGAGCCGAGGATCCCTCGAGTGGATCTCCGGGATGTAGCGACGGCGCTTGAATGCCGTCGAAACAAACCCATCCTTGCGCGCTTTTTCGAGCAATTCATCCAAAAAACCTTTGACTCTCGGATAGCGGTCAAAATAGGTCTTGATG
>JANNFA010000153.1:0-8968 GCA_031379345.1 Candidatus Omnitrophota bacterium
AGAAACATAAAAAGATGTCAAACAACTAGCAACAATAAGCAGTGTTGAGCGGAAGAAAAAATGTGCACCGAGTAGGATTCGAACCTACGACCCGCTGATTAAGAGTCAGCTGCTCTACCAACTGAGCTATCGGTGCAAAAGCTTGGCAAATCTTATGCTAAGGCCGGCTATTCTAGCTTAAACTCGGCGCACTGACAAATGCTAAAGAGTCTGTTATATTGGGTCGTATGGCGAAGATTTTAGTGGTGGATGATGATCTGGGGTTGCGTGAAGCTGTCTATTATGCGTTCACGCAACATGGTCATCAGGTAACCACCGCGATCGACAGTGCGAATGCGATGGAACTCATCATCCCGGGGTCGTTCGATCTCATTATCCTCGATATTGTGATGCCCGGCGAATCCGGTACCGACCTCTTGAAAAGGCTGCGCAAACAGGGTAACCGCGTGCCGGTGGTCATTTATTCTGTTCGCGTGGATGCAATGCTGGAAATAGAGATGCACCAGCTCGGGGCCAGCGAAGTGATGCATAAGAGCGTCTCGCTGGAAGTGCTGGTGGACCGGACCGAAAAGGTGCTGCGTTCCTTGGGAACACCGCAAATAACGTCGACCGAAGTGACACGAACGCTCCTGGTCATAGACCCCAGCAGGCTTGTGCGACAAGTCGTTGAGACTTTTTTTCAGAGAAAGGGATACCACGTCATTCAGGCCGCCAGCGGGGCAGAGGGCCTCGAAAAGGCGAGGGCAAGGGAACCGGGCATTGTTCTTCTGGACACGCATCTGGAGGGCATGAGCAGTCTAGAGACTTTAAGGAAACTGCTGGGAGAGTTTCCGAAAATGGGCGTTGTGATGGCGACCGCAGACGAGAATGACGATATCATGAGCGAAGCAATGAAGATGGGCGCTTATGGGTACGTGCTGAAACCGTTCGATTTTCTTTATCTGGAGCTGGTGGTGGCGTCCCGGCTTAACATTGCACAGACTCCGGATGGGCCCCGCCTGTAAAGGATTTCATTTGGTCATCCGTCCTTGTTTTGCTAGTATAAACCCTTTCCGTCCTGCTCTATGGTAAAATTTAGTTTTTCGGGCGGATGGCGAAACTGGCAGACGCGCAAGCCTTAGGAGCTTGTGGGGAAACCCGTGGGGGTTCAACTCCCTCTCCGCCCACAGTTAAGGTAAGGTGAAAAAATTCGCGGGAGTAACTCAGTGGTAGAGCGCTTCCTTGCCAAGGAAGAAGTCGCGGGTTCGAATCCCGTCTCCCGCTCCATTGTCTTAGGAGAGAAATAATGAAGATCGTCGAATTTCTGAACGAAAAGGCGGTCTCGGCTGACCTGAAGGCCACGACGAAGGACGCGGCGCTCCGTGAATTGGTCGAGGTATTGGCCAAAGCCGAAGGTATCAAGAACCAGGCAGACCTCGTGAAGGTCCTTATGAACCGTGAAAGTCTCGGTTCTACCGGGATCGGTCAGGGAGTCGGTATTCCCCACGCAAAGACGAATGCCGTGAAGAAACTGGTCGCCGCGCTTGGCATCTCTACTCATGGCGTGAATTTCGACGCGTTGGACGGCGAAGTCGTCCACATTTTTTTCCTCCTTGTCGCTCCTGAAGATTCTGCCGGCCCTCATCTCAAGGGTCTTGCGCGAATCTCGCGCTTGCTAAAAGACAAACACTTCCGCGACTCTCTCAAAGTGCTCAAGGACGAAAAAGCCATTCTGAAGTTGATCCGGGAAGAGGACGCCAAAAAACCCTGATTTCCGCCGCAATTTTTGGCGGATTTTCACACCCTGCCGGTCTTGAAGGCAGGGTTCTTGTCGATAAAATAAGCATTATTATTTAAGGACACTCAACGATGGGCTTGTTTAAGTGGCTTTACCCAGGCATGCGTGTCAAGCGCTGGATCTTATTCTGCGTTTTCGGGATCATTCTCTGCTCGGTGGGGTTCGTGCTCACGATCACGGAAGCACAGAAGACCAGTGGCAGTCTTGTTGTGCTTCTGGGTGCTGGCATTGTCGCGGTCTCTATCCGCAAGATCATCAAATCTGTCGTGACGGTTCTTTTGCCCGAGCGCGAGAGCGAACTCGTGAATATCATGTACCAGAAGCGCTATCTTGAGAGAGGGCCGAAGCTGGTCGTGATCGGTGGAGGCTCGGGTCTTTCGGTGCTTTTGCACGGTCTCAAGGAGTTTACCTCCAACATCACAGCAGTTGTGACGGTCGGTGACGACGGCGGTTCCTCGGGTCGTCTGCGTGAGCAATTCAATATTCCGCCGCCGGGAGATATCCGCAACTGCCTTGTTGCTTTGGCCGACGCCGAAGGATTGATGGGGGATCTTTTCCAATTTCGCTTTACAGAAAAAGAATCCGGTGATTTCGAAGGACACAGTTTCGGAAACTTATTTATCCTCGCGATGCTCAAGGTCACGGGTGATTTTGAGAAAGCGATACGTGAGGCCTCCAAGATCCTCGCGATACGCGGCCGTGTGGTGCCCTCGACAGTGAAAAGCGTGACACTGGTCGCGCAGCACAAAGACGGCGCGGTGACGGTAGGCGAGAGTAATATCTCAAAGACGCCAAGCCCTATCGAGCGGCTCTATCTCAAGCCCGAAGCGGTGAACGCTTCTCAAGACGCGCTCGATGCCATCCGCGACGCCGAAGGCATTGTTATGGGGCCCGGCAGTCTGTATACGAGCATTCTCCCGAACCTGCTCATCGAGGACCTCGCAGACGCCTTGGCCGCCTCATCCGCACCAAAGATCTACGTTTGCAACGTGATGACGCAGTCTCATGAGACGGATCATTTTTCAGCATTTGACCATGTAAACACGCTTGTCTCACACACGCGGCCTGAGATCCTAAGTCACGTGATCGTGAACACGGGCATGATTCCGGCGGCGATGATCACAAAATATGCGAAAGAAGAGGCCCATCCGGTTCCGGCGGACGTCACGAAGATACGGAGCTTGGGTTATGAAGTCATCGAGGACAACATTGTTAGCGTGAAGGACATGGTGCGGCATAATTCACGGCGAGTCTCAAAACTTATCCTTGATATTGTGAACAGCTCTAAAAAGAAGACCTCTTCCGAGACCAAACGCAAGAAAAGGGCCGCCGATGCCAGCGCCCGCTAAGCAGAAAAGTTTTATATTTTGTGTCCACGCTCACCAGCCGGTGGGAAATTTCAGCGGTGTCTTCGAAGAAGCCGTCGACAAATGCTACACCCCTTTTTTGGATGTGCTCGAGGCGCATCCGCGGATGCCGGTCGTCCTCCATCTTTCGGGCAGCTTGATCGACTGGGTCGAGACACACCGGCCCGAGTTTTTGGAGCGCCTCCACGATTTATCCCTGACGCATGAGATCGAATTCCTGGGCGGCGCTTACTATGAGCCGATCTATGGCCTGATCCCGCGCCGCGACCTTTCGGCACAGATTGCCCGTATGAGCGACAAAATTGAAGAATTATTCGGCCGCCGTCCAGAGGGCGCATGGTTGACCGAGCGAGTCTGGGATCCGGGACTCGTGGAGGTGCTCTCGGATGCGGGAATCCGGTACACGGTGCTGGATGATGCCCACTTTGAAAAATCCGGCGTGGCGGCCCCGGTGACCGGCTATTACACGGCCAATGGAGGCCCTCACGCGGTGGACCTTTTCGCGTCGATGAAAGCGCTTCGCTATCTCATCCCCTTTAGCGATGTCCGGGACGCGATGCGTGCGATTCGTTCGCTCAAGACCGGACCTGACCGCGCGATCGTGTTCGCAGATGATTGTGAAAAGTTTGGGATGTGGCCCGGAACGGCCCGTTGGGTGTATGGCGAACGCTGGCTTGACCGTTTTTTTTCTTTGCTTGAGGAAGATCCTCAGGTGCAACCCACCACCTTCAGCCGTTTTCGAGGAATGCATCCGTCCGTGGCGAAGGTGCATGTGCCGCCCGGCAGTTACGAGGAGATGACCGAGTGGTCCAACGGCGGGTTCGATAATTTTTTTGAGAAGTATTCAGAAAGCCGCTACATGAAAGAAAGAATGTGGCAGGTGAGTGACCGGGTGGCTGAGGGCGCAACCGAAGAGTCAAAAACTGCGCTTTATCAAGCACAGTGCAACTGCTCCTACTGGCACGGTGTTTTCGGGGGGCTTTATCTGCACCATTTACGCGCCTCGGTGTTTGAGAATCTGATCAAAGCCGATGCGGCACTCGAGGGTCCGAGGGTCGGGGCGCCGGAGTTCCAAGAGCTTTCTTTTGATTCGGGGATACGCTGGCAGCTGCGTCAGGAAAAGATAACCAGTTTTTTTAACCTCGGCTACGGCGCGGCGCTCGAGGAACTCGATTTTCTTCCCAAGAGCACGAACCTTCTCTGCACGCTGCAGCGGCGTCCGGAGGCGTATCACCGCTTTGTGATGCCTGGCCAAAAGGGAAAGTCCGGCGGGCCCCGCCTGTCCGGCAGGCAGGCGCTTTCTATCCATCAGATCCTTGGCGTGAAGGACAAGGGGCTTGAGAAAAAACTTTGCTATGATTCGTTCCGTAAATTGTCTTTTTTGGACCATTTTTTTGAAAGTGAGATCGGTCTTAAGGACTTCGAGCGTAATCAATATGAAGACCTGGCTGATTTTACCGATGGCGCGTTTGAGGCGCGTCTTGAGAATTCCTCTCCGGATACATTTCTTCACTTTGAGCGCGCAGGGTTCGTACGTTCCTCCGGAAAAAAAGTTCCCGTCCGTCTACAAAAGACCGTACGAGCGCTTGGGGCCGCCGGTTTTCGCGTAGACTACTGCATCACGAATGAAGGCGAGGAGACTCTTTCGGCGACGTTCGGGGTGGAGTTTAATTTTTCTATCGGTGAAGAATCCCTGGCGAACGGCTTTTCCCAGAGCGCCGTGCGAGAACGTATTTTTCATGATGCTTGGCGCGGTATTGTGATACGCCTGCGCAGCGAACCAGAGGCATTGATGATCGCTGCGCCGATCGAGACGGTCTCGGAATCCGAGGGCGGTATTGAGGGTAATTACCAGCAGACCGCGGTGCTTTTCCAGAGGAAACTGGCGCTTTCGCCGGGCGAAGACGCGGTCCACACATTTCAATTGGAAGTGAGTTGAAATGATCGTCAAAAAGCGTATCAAGATCATCAACCCACAGGGACTTCACGCGCGTCCCGCCTCTGTTTTTGTCAAGATCGCCAACCGTTACGAGTCCGAGGTCACGGTGCGCAAGGGCTCCGAGGCGGTGAATGGCAAATCCATCATGGGTCTCATGACACTGGCGGCGAACCAAGGAAGTGTTTTAGAATTGGAAGTCAGCGGCCCTGACGCCGAAAAGGCGATGGCCGAGCTCGAGCAGTTTTTGTCCTCAGACACCGAAGACCCTGCGAAAGGGGGCGCCAAATGAAGGTTTTAAAGGGAATCGCGGCCTCCCCGGGCATTGTGATCGGGAAGGCCTATGTCCTCGACTCCGAGGAGATGTCGATCCCGCAGCGCTCGATCCCAGCCGCGGCCATCCCGAAGGAAATCACCCGTTTCCAGGACGCGCTCACACAGACACGCGCCGAGATCCAGACGATCCGCGACAAGATCTCCAAAGAAATTTCGAAAGAGCATGGAGACATTTTCAATGCGCATCTTATGGTGCTTGAGGACCGGGCCATCATCGAAGAGGTGATGGAGCGCATCAAGAAGGAAAAGCTCAACACCGAGCACATTTTTTCGCAGGTGCTGAAGAAATATGTGCAAGCTTTCCTTAAGATCGACGACGAGTATCTTCGCGAGCGTGTGAGCGACATCAACGACGTCGGCCGCCGCGTAATCCGTCACCTCTTAGGCGACCAACGCTCGACTCTTTCCGAGATCAAAGAAAAAGTGATCGTTATCGCGTATGACCTGGCTCCCAGCGATACGGCGGTCATGCACCGGAAGAATGTGATCGGTTTCGCGACGGATATCGGTGGACGGACATCGCATACCGCGATCATGGCCAAGTCGCTCGAGATCCCGGCCGTCGTCGGTCTGGAGAACGCGACGCGCCAGATACGGATGGGAGATACGGTAGTGGTGGACGGGATCCAGGGAATCCTCGTGGTCAATCCCACTCCGGCGGAGTTGACCAAGTATAAACAAGATCAGGCACGCTATGTCGATTTTAACAAGAGCCTGCAGCGTTTCAAGGACCTTCCTTGTGTTACCAAAGACGGTCGGAATATCGAGCTGGCCGCCAATATTGAGCTCCCGGAAGAAACCCCGGCTGTCCTGTCGCATGGCGCGGACGGCATCGGGCTTTACCGCACAGAGTTCCTTTATATGAACCGCGACGACCTTCCAAACGAGGATGAGCAGTTTCTGGCCTATAAGAAAGTAGTCACGGCGATGGGGCAGAAGCCGGTGGTTATACGTACCTTCGATTTGGGCGGAGACAAGTTTCTTTCGCATTTGGAGATGCCGCATGAGATGAACCCATTCCTGGGCTGGCGCGCGATCCGTTTTTGCCTCGCCTCACCTCATATCTTCAAAGTGCAGCTGCGCGCTATCCTGCGGGCGAGCGCTTTCGGAAAATTGCGGATGATGTATCCGATGATCTCGGGTGTCTCCGAGGTAAAACAGGCGAACAAGCTGCTTGAGGAAGCGAAGACGGAGCTGCGAGCGAAGAAGACGGCATTCGACGAAAATATGGAAGTAGGCGCGATGATCGAGATCCCCTCGGCGGCGCTAACCTGCGACATCATCGCCTCCGAAGTGGATTTTTTCAGCATCGGCACCAACGACCTCATCCAGTATGCGGTCGCGGTCGACCGCATCAACGAGCGCATCGCTTACCTTTATGAGCCGGCGCATCCGGCCGTATTGCGGCTACTCAAAACGGTCATCGACGCGGGCCATTCAAAAAAACTCTGGGTTGGTATCTGTGGTGAGATGTCAGGTGATCCCATCTTTACGCCTGTCCTGGTCGGCCTGGGGATGGACGAAATATCCACGTCTCCGGTCATGGTGCCCGAGATCAAGAAGATCGTGCGCTCCATCACGTACGCAGAAGCTCAAGAATTGGCCAAATACGTGCTTACGCTGAATACCGGTGTCGAGGTCGTGAACTTCTTGAAACTCAAGTACCAGCAGATCTTAAAATCTTCCAAATAATAAAACATATTTAGGGTCTTCCTAAAAAGAAAGTATCTGGTATAATATCTTCTCTTATGTCGAATCTAAATAAAAGCCACCTATTTACCTCTGAAAGTGTGACCGAGGGACATCCCGACAAGGTCGCCGACCAGATCTCCGACGCGATCTTAGATGCCATCCTTGAAAAGGATCCGCGTGGCCGCGTGGCTTGCGAAACCATGGTCACGACCGGAATGGCATTCGTTGCCGGCGAAGTCACGACCTCTACCTACGTCGACATCCCTAAAATTGTTCGTCAGACCATCAAAGGCATTGGCTATGACAACCCCCATTTTGGTTTTGATTACGAGACCTGCGCGGTGATTACCGCCATCCAGGAGCAGTCGCCTGATATTGCCATGGGCGTGGATACAGGCGGCGCGGGCGATCAGGGCATGATGTTCGGCTATGCCACCAATGAGACGCCAGAATACATGCCGCTCACGATTTCACTCGCACACCGGTTAACGCGCAGGCTCGCCGAAATCCGTAAAAAATGCATTTTAAAGTACCTCCGTCCTGACGGAAAGTCCCAGGTCACGGTCGAATATCGCGATGGCAAGCCGGTTCGCGTGGACGCGGTAGTGCTTTCCGCACATCATGACAAAGCGGCCAAGATGAAAGACATCCAGCATGATTTAAAGAGACTCGTCATCGACAAGGTCATTCCGGCACAATATCTCGATAAAAAGACCCGTTTTTTTATCAATCCCACGGGCCGCTTCGAAGTTGGGGGTCCACAGGCGGATACCGGTCTCACGGGCCGTAAGATCATCGCCGACACGTACGGCGGTGTCGGCAGGCACGGCGGCGGCGCTTTCTCTGGTAAGGATCCGACCAAGGTGGATCGTTCTGCTTGTTATGCGGCACGCTATGTCGCTAAGAATCTCGTGGCCGCCGGTTTTTGTGACCGTTGTGAGATCCAAGTTGCATACGCCATTGGTGTTGCCGAACCTGTTTCTGTCATGGTGGACTCTTTCGGCACGGGCATCGTGCCGGATGGTCGTTTGACCGAGATCGTGATGAAAAATTTCGACCTGACGCCGGCCGGAATCATGAAGGCCCTGGACTTACGCCGCCCTATTTATAAGGCGACGGCCGCTTATGGCCATTTCGGCCGCAATGAGGAAGGTTTTACATGGGAAAAGACCGACAAAGTCGCGTTGTTAAAAAAGGGCGCCAAATAATGAGCCCCGTCATGGAGAAAAAAGTGGCTTCTGTGTCCAAAAAATCTTCGGTTCGTTCGGATATCGCCGATATCAAGCTGGCCCCCAAAGGAAAGCTCCGTATGGAATGGGCCTCGCATCACATGCCCGTTCTGGATCTCATTGGTCAGCGTTTTGAAAAAGAAAAACCGCTCAAAGGCCTTCGTCTTTCAGCTTGCCTTCACGTGACCTGCGAGACCGCCAATCTCGCGGTCGTCTTGAAGAGAGGCGGCGCCGATGTGGTGCTCATTGCTTCCAACCCGCTTTCAACCCAGGACGATATCGCTGCGACGCTCGTGAAGGACTATGGGATTACCACGCTGGCTATCCGGGGCGAGGACACAAAGAGCTATTATTCCCATGTATACGCGGCGCTCGATCACCGGCCACATATCACGATGGACGACGGCGCCGACATCGTTTCTGCCATTCACAAAGACCCGGCAAAATATCTTCGCGATATCGTGGCCGGCACCGAAGAGACCACGACGGGCGTCATTCGTCTCCGCGCGCTTGAAGCCCAGAAAAAACTCCTTTTCCCGATCGTGGCCGTGAATGATGCGGACACGAAGCACTTTTTCGACAACCGCTACGGCACCGGCCAGTCCACGATGGACGGCATTATTCGCGCGAC
>JANNFA010000157.1:0-4373 GCA_031379345.1 Candidatus Omnitrophota bacterium
GTTAAACCGGGCAGTAGGGACCTAAAAGCAGTTTAAAGGAGACTTTTATGAATAGGACATTTTTGCTCTCTTTACTTTTAACCTTAATCGTAAACCCCCTTTATGCCGCCACCCAACAACAGGGAACTTATGACAAAGAACAAATAAAACAGGATTATCGTGCCTTTTTACAGCAGCTTAAGACCTTAAACGCCCAATACAAGGAAATAACAGGTGAAATGGGCAAGGTCATGAAAGAAGAGGGGATACCTAGCTGGGACATGGGCGAGGGGGCGAAAGTAGCCGACAAGATCAAGGAAAATACGCAGGATCTGGGGGGAGGGGCATTTATGAAGGAAACCGAGAAGGAAATGGCCCTCACGCTGGACCTGCCCGGCTATAAAAAGGACTCCATCAAACTCCATTATAAAGACGGAAAGACTCTTGTTATAAATGCCGAAAGGAAGCTCGATAGTTTGACTCGTTCTTTTGAGCGTTCTTTTGATTTGCCTGCTATGGGAGACCAAAAAAACAGTGTTGCCGCCTATGAAGATGGGGTTTTGACGGTTAAAATACCCAAAACGACCTCCCCCCAGGAAGTTTCCATCCCCATCCGGTAATAGCCTGAAACCCCTTCAGGTCTATTTATTTGTTGCTTTAATAGCCTATCCATACTATTATTTAATCAATAATTAATAGCCTTAAAAATAGTAAAAATATTAAGTGGTAGTACTTGTTAACAAGTACTCTTAAGCTCAGTAAACACCTACTGATACGTTAGGAAGCGCATGATGGAAACATTGGTCACCACCGAAGAGTTGGTGAAGCTCCTTGGCATCTCTTCAGCCACTGTGAATTACTACACGAACATGGGCCTGTTTAAGGTGAAGGATCGGCGCGGAAACCGCCGGTTGTATGAAAAAAATGAGATCAAGGAATTGCACGAGCAGATACGCAAAATGCGGCGTGAGGGTTATTCACTCCGCATCATCCAGGAGCGTTTGAATACAAAGGGATATCGAATCTGATGGGTGACGTGCTCGAGGACTTAAAAGCTTTTTTTCGGCGCAATTCCCTGGAACGTTACCAGAGAAATGGGCATGCATTGCCTTCCGAAGGACTGAGCGCGAATGAGGCGTCGAAGACCTCCATTATCGCCATTGTAAACCAGAAAGGCGGGGTTGGAAAAACCACGACCTGCATCAATCTGGCCGCGGGACTTGCTCAAAAAGGCTTCAAAGTACTTATTATCGACTTGGACCCGCAATCGAATGCTTCGCTCGGTCTCAACGTCAACGTCGACCAGTATTCTTCCTCCATCTATGATGTGCTCGTACACAACATGGATCTGGAGCAAGCGATCGTTCCGACCTATATCAAAAACTTGGACATCGCGCCGGCCTCCTCGCTTATGACCGGCGCTCAGCTTGAAATTGCGGATTTGCTCGGCCGTGAAAGGCTTTTGCGCACAAGCGTCTGGAAGATGTTGAACGCCCATAGCCGCTATTACGATTACATCCTTCTGGACTGCTCACCCTCACTCAACCTGCTCACGATCAATGGTCTTGTCGCCTCCCAATGCGTCCTTATTCCCATTCAGGCACATTATTTTTCCCTTGAGGGGATGAAGGAGCTATTTTCCACCCTGAAAGTCGTACGCGACCGTATTAATTCAGAGCTAGAGATCCTCGGCATTCTCCCTTGTATTGTTGATGTCCGAAAAAAAATGACGCGGCAAATGCTCGATCAGTTGAAGGATTATTTTAAAGAAAAGATGCTCCATTCGATGATACGCATGAACACTGCTCTTGCCGAAGCCTCCGCGCACGGGAAGAGCATTTTTGATTTTAATGCCTATTGCAACGGCGCGAAAGATTATTCACAGCTTGTCGAGGAGGTTGTACTTCTTACCCGCCCTGAGTTGAGTCTCTTGAAGCAGGATAATGTCGGAGAAGCAAAGGTATGAGTCCGGAAAAAGGCGACAACATAGTCAAAAAGGTATTCGATCGCTCCGGATCCCGTCCGGATAAGATGTCCCCTCTTTTTACTCATTTTAAAAACCAGCCAAAACCTAAAGCAAAACCCGTGAAAGTGGCCGCTACGAAAAAATCGAAAGCCAAGCGTCTTCCGGTCGCCATTGATTTCGGTATTTCGCGCATTAAGCTATTGCAGTTGGCTCAAGACGCCAAAGGAAGCGTTGAAGTGGTCCTAATGGATGAAGAGCTCCTGAGTGAGGAGGGCAGTGCGGCGCCGACTGTGAAGAGCAAGCAAGCGCTTGAAAGACTCCTTTCCCGCAATTCTGTCGGCCCTCAGGCTATTGTTGGGCTTCCTGCGAAGGAGACACAGACCTACAATTTTACATTCCCGAAGATGTCTGACGATGAACTGCGCGAAGCCGTACGCTGGAAGATCAAACAATTGCGTCCCTTTGATCTGGACGAGCAAAATGTGCGCTATGCTCTTCTACGCTGGGAGTCCCCCTCAGTAACACCCGCGCCCGGCGCTCAACAGCGTGTGACAGTGGTCTGCGTCTCGAACAGCAATATTGCCTTAAGGGACACCGTTCTTAAGGAAGTGGGTTTAAAGTCCGTGGCGGTGCATGTGTCCGCATTGTCGCTCGTCCAGACGAAACGGCACGGCAATGTCTCTAAAAATCCGGATGAAGTGGCGTTGTGGCTTGACCTGGGAGCCGAAGAAAGCGTGTGTATCATCGAAAAGGGCGGAATTGTCTACTTCCTAAGGAACCTTTCTTTAACGGGTCACCAGATGACACGTCAGGTCGCTCAGGGTTGCCGGGTGGATGAGAAGACTGCCGAGGATCTTAAAATTCGCCATGGCTTGGAGTACTGGTCTCCGCAGTTCCAGAACACCGCTCTCTCAGAAGACGAGAAGGCAAAAAATCCTTCCGCTTCCGTTTGTCTCGCCTTAGTGTCCATGCTTGAGAATCTCGTGCTCGACATTGAACAATCGTTCAAATCTTTCTCTTATCAGGTGTCGCAGTCGCAGATCACAAAATTTGACCGCATTATCCTGACGGGCGGTGGCGCCAACCTGAAAAAAATCGACAGTTTTCTTGCTGACCGACTTTCCGTGCCGGTAGAAAAAATGGACCCATTTTTTTCTCTGCGGATCCAAGATGCTTTAAAGAGTCGTCGACAGAACCTTTCCGAAGATGGCGCTCGTTTTGCTTCGGCGGCTGGTTTGGCGGCCGCTTATCTTCCAGGCGCGAACGAGACACCAAACCTGATAGCGCCAGAAAAGAAAAAATCTGTTTCAATTGGCAAGCAGATCAAGGCTCGTCCGAAGCTTGTGGGGGTCTTAGTGGTCGTCATGGGTGTGATGCTTGTCGCGCCCCAGCTAGTGATGACCTATTACTATAAGGCCGAAGTAACCGCGTGGGCCAAGCGTGTGAAAGAGGCGCGCGCTGAGATCAAACGTCGGCAGGCAAGCCAGCTTGAATTGGCCGAGGAAGAGAAAGTCCATCTTGAGAAAAATGCGGCCCTCGAGGAAAAATTAGACATGTTCCGTCAGTCAGGGCGGGAGAAAAGGCAATTCTCATCGACGCTCACGCGTCTTGCGTCCCTTCTACCCGATGAAGTGTGGGTTACAAAAATTTCTTATACGGAAAAGAAACTTGTTCTTGTCGCCTCGACGGCGAGAAATGACGCCATGATCCGTTTTCTGGACGACTTGAGAAAACCGGATGATTTTAGTGAGGTGGTATTCAATTATACAAAACGGGATCCGAAGTCTTCGGTATTCAGCTTTGAAGTAATGATGACGGTGAAATGAGTGGAGTGGAACCAATTAAAATCAAGGGAGCGGGGCGCGGTCATGATCCTTGGTGCTGCGATGATCTTTGGGATGTACATGCGGTTTATCGAACGCCCGACGTCGAAAGCGGTTGCGGGTTATAAATCACAAATACGGAATTCTCAGATGCAGCTTAAAGATTTGGAAACAAAAAAACCGCAGGATGCGCAAGTCTCGATGAGCATCGACTCCTTGGAGGAGAAGCGGAAGCAGCTTGCCAAGGACATCGCGAAGCTCGAGGAGCAGATGCCTTCGCAGTTCAACACCTCACAGTTGGTCGGGCAGATTACAGTCCTCGCAAAAGAGGTCAAGCTTGAATCGGTCAAGCAGCGGATCACCAAAGAGCAGGCTTACCTACGTATTTTTTTAGAGGTTAAATTCTATGCGACTTACCCCGACGCGATCCGCTACGTGGCGGCTGTCGAGTCGATCTCGCCGTTCATGAGGGTTGAAGAACTTGAGATATTGGAACCGCCCATGGGAAAGACCATTGATTTGGGCGGAGCACCGGTGAGGCTTTCGGTGTCTTGTCTCTTGGGAGACACCTCTCCGGATAAAATTCTAAAACCCGGGGTCGCCCC
>JANNFA010000179.1:0-2602 GCA_031379345.1 Candidatus Omnitrophota bacterium
TCGTGACACGGCGCCCGACCCCGCCGAACGCCTCCGACAGCTTCACGAAATCGGGGTTGCCGCTCATCGTGGAGCTTGAATAACGGTGATTGTAAAAAGCTTCCTGCCACTGGCGCACCATGCCCAGATAGCCGTTGTTGATGATGGCGATGATGACGGGCAGTTTATTCACGACCGCCGTCGCCATCTCCTGGATATTCATCTGGATAGAGCCGTCGCCCGAGATGCAGACCACCGGCTTGTTCGGGAATGCGAACTTCGCGCCGATGGCAGCAGGAAAACCGTAACCCATCGTGCCGAGCCCGCCCGAGGTCAGAAACTGGTTCGGGCCGCCGAGCTTGTAATACTGCGCGGCCCACATCTGGTGCTGGCCCACGTCGGTCGAGACGATGGCGTCCGGTCCAATGATCTCAGCCAGCCGCTGGATGGCGTACTGCGGACGGATCTCGTTCGAGTCGTCGTTGTAACGGAGCGGGCTATCTTTCTTCCATTTTTCGATGTCAGCCAGCCACGCCTTCGTGTCAGCGGGCTTCACGATCTTGTTGAGCTCAGTCAGAATCTGCTTCACGTCGCCCACGATCGGGATGTCGACCTTCACATTCTTCGAAATCGCCGAAGGATCGATATCCATATGGATAATCTTCGAATTTGGAGAGAATTTTTTCAGGTCGCCGGTGACGCGGTCGTCAAAGCGCGCGCCCACCGCGATCAAAAGGTCGGCTTCGTGCACCGCGCGGTTGGCATACACCGTGCCGTGCATTCCGAGCATGCCCATGAAAAGCGGATGCGTTCCGGGCACTCCGCCCAGACCGAGCAAAGTATTCGTGCAGGGCGCGTTCACTTTTCCGACGAATTCGATCAGTTCTTTTGCCGCACCGGCAATGATGACGCCGCCACCTGTATAGATTACCGGCTTCTTCGAGGCCGCGATCATCTCAGCAGCTTTCTTGATCTGGCCAGGATGACCGTCCATCGTCGGCTTGAAACCGCGGATTGAGACGGTCTCGGGATAAACATACTCCATCTTTTGCAGGCTGATGTCCGACGGAAAATCGATGAGCACCGGGCCCGGACGGCCATGGGAGGCAATATAGAATGCCTCTTTCATGATACGCGGCACGTCCTTGATGTCCTTCACGAGGTAATTGTGCTTCGTGATCGGACGTGTGATGCCGGTGACATCGGCTTCCTGAAAGGCGTCGTTTCCGATGAGAAATGATTTCACCTGGCCGGTGAGCACGACAAGCGGAATGGAATCCATATAGGCGTCCGCGATCCCAGTGACGGTGTTCGTCGCACCGGGACCTGAGGTTACGACCACGACACCGACTTTGCCGGTCGAGCGTGCAAAACCTTCGGCCATATGGACTGCGCCCTGTTCGTGGCGAACCAGAATCACTTTGAACTTAGCGTCATACAATGCGTCGAAAATGGGTAGACAAGCGCCGCCCGGAAGCCCAAAAACAAAATCCACGCCTTCACGAGAAAATGATTCCACCACCATCTGTGCGCCGGTCAAAACCGCCATTGGGAACTCCTGTTTAGAGCTGTTAGTTTTAGTAAATTTTGTATTATATCAATGCGGAGGCCGTGAGGCAAGAACTAGCTTTTTGACTTCCTCAACCCCTTATAGACCCTTGGGATACGGCTATGGATGCCGCAGACAATTTCGTAAGGGATCGTGCCAAGGATCTCGGCTAACTCCTCGGCGCCCACGCGACCGGCTCCATCGCGCCCAAGAAGCGTCACCGTCTCCCAACGGCGGACGCCGGGAGCACTCCCCACATCCACGAGCGTCTGGTCCATCGTCACGCGTCCCACGACCGGACAACGTCTTCCTTTCACCAGCACCTGACCCTTATTGGAAAGTCCCACACGATACCCATGACTGTAACCGATCGGCAGGGTTGCGATGCATGTCTCCTTGGAGGTCTGGTAGGTGCGTCCATAGCTCAAAGGACGTCCAGCGGAGATTTTTTTTAAAAAAGAGATGCGCGCCTTGAGGTTCATCACCGGTTTGAGTCCACGCGGCATGGCCCAGCCTTTTCCGGGGTTGAGCCCATAGAGAAGGATGCCTGGACGCACAAGATTAAGTCGGGGGTATTTGAAACGGGCCATGCCCAGACTGTTGGCGGCGTGCACATAACGCGGCTTGAACCCCATCGCATACACTTTTTGCATCACCGTCTCAAATCGCCCCATCTGCAATTTTGTAAAATCAGGCTTTTTTTCATCGGCGCTGGAAAAATGAGTGTACACACCCTCCAGCTCCACGCGCTTGGAGCGGCGGAGCTCTTCAAAAAGAGGCAGCGCGTCTGCGTGCCAGACTCCGAGGCGGCCCATGCCCGTATCCACTTTTACATGGACCGGAGTGCGTTTTCCGACGGGAAGATTTTTTTCAAAACCTCTTAAGTCTTCCAGAGACGAGAGGGTCGGTCGTATCCCGGCGCGAACGTAGCGCAAGACTTGGTCAGGGTGAAAACTTCCAAGCACTAGCACTTTTTCTTTTCTAAGTGATTCACGCAGACGCAGCGCTTCTTGCAAGGTCGCGACGCCGAAGAAATCAACACCCTCAGCGGAGAGGGTCCGCGCCACCTCGATC
>JANNFA010000182.1:0-2366 GCA_031379345.1 Candidatus Omnitrophota bacterium
TTGATCACGTCGATGGCATAGACACCGTCGGCGGGGTTTCCGATGGCCAGCGACTTGGCTATGGTGTTTGGCTTTACAGGTCTGATGAGATCATTTTTTTCACGAAGCGCAGTAATCACGGGAGAACAGCCGGTCGCTTGAGCACCGTACATTTTCGCGTCCACAGAGCTGATGAGTCCCAGTTTTTTAAACTCATTGAACGCCTTCCAAATCTTTGTGAGAAGCGAGCCCGAAGCGATGGGCACCACCACGTGTTGGGGCGTTCTCCATCCAAGTTGCTCCATGATCTCATAGCCGTATGTCTTAGAGCCCTCGGCGTAGTAGGGACGGATATTCACATTCACAAACGCCCAACGGTAACGCCCTGCGATCTCTGCGCAGAGACGGTTCACGTCGTCGTAGGTGCCTTCGACCGCGATCAGATTCGGCGCATAGGTCAACGAACCGACAACTTTTCCCATCTCAAGGTCCGCCGGAATAAAAATAAAACGGTTCAAACCTGCCCATGCGGCCTGTGCCGAAACAGAACCGGCGAGATTTCCGGTAGAAGCGCAAGCAACGGTTGTAAATCCAAGTTCCTTCGCGCGCGTAAGCGCGACTGCAACAACACGGTCCTTAAAAGAAAGGGTCGGGTGGCAGACTGAATCATCTTTGATATATAGTTCCTTCATGCCCAGCTCGCGAGCGAGATTATCTGCTTTGAAAAGAGGCGTAAACCCCGCGTGATAGCCGACCGTCGGCTGTTTTTCGATAGGAAGAAGCTCGCGATAGCGCCAAATGCTCTTGGGGCCTTTTTCGATCTTCTCGCGCGTCAGATCCGCCTTGATCCGGTCATAGTCATAGTCCACCTCGAGCGAACCGAAGCAGAACTCACAGACATAGATCGCTTCCGCCGGGTAGGAGCGGTGGCATTCCCTGCATTTTAAGCCCTTCATGTAGCTCATATATTAAAGTAAGGCTCCATGCTGAGATAACGTTCTCCAGAATCGGGGAAGAGGACAACGACTGTCTTTCCCGCGCCCAATTGCTTCGCTACTTTGAGCGCAGCCACACAAGCCGCACCGCAAGACAAACCTGCAAAAATGCCTTCCTCGCGCGAAAGCCGTTTGGCCATTTGATACGCTTCTTGGTCGTCTACGGTCAGAATCTCGTCAATAAGCGAGCGGTCGAGCACTTCTGGGACGAAACCAGCGCCAATACCTTGAATCATGTGTGGCCCCGGTTTTCCCCCGGTTAGCACCGCAGAGGTTTTAGGCTCAACTGCGATAATTCTGATTTTGGGGTTGTGTTTTTTTAACACCTCGCCCACTCCCGTGATCGTGCCGCCCGTCCCGACGCCCGAAACAAACGCGTCGATATTTCCTCCGGTGTCTTTCAATATTTCCTTGGCCGTTGTCTTCCGGTGCATCGCGGGATTGTCAGGATTCGTGAACTGTTGGGGCATAAAAGCATCCTTCTGCCCTGCCACAAGTTCACGCGCTTTCTCGACTGCGCCCGTCATCCCCTCTTTTGCCGGGGTCAGCACCACCTCGGCCCCGAAGCTCTGGAGAATCTGGATGCGTTCCTGGCTAGTGCCTTCCGGCATCGCGAGAATAACTTTATACCCTTTCACACGACCCACAATGGCCAGTCCAATCCCGGTATTTCCGCTCGTGGGTTCCACGATGAGAGAACCCGGTCGCAGAAGACCTTTTTTTTCGGCTTGCTCGACCATGTTGAGTGCGATGCGATCTTTCACGCTTCCGCCCGGATTAAACATTTCAAGCTTCGCGAACACGTCGGCCGAACCTTTTTCGGGTACCTTCCGAAGCCTTACCATCGGCGTGTTGCCTATCAGATCCAGAATGCTATCCACGACTTGGCTCATGATTTCCCCCCGCCCATGTAAAATACAAACTCGACGTTGTCGTTCTGCTTGATTTCGGTACCGTCATAATCCAGTTTTTGGAGGATATTCTCGTTCACCTCGACCGTCACGAGCTCGGGCCGGACCTTCCATTTCAAAAGAAGATCCGACACCGTCATCTTCGCGTCGATCTCCTGCTCTTTGCCGTTCAGTCGGATCTTGATGCTCATAAAATTTTTATCGTTTCTTCGGTTACTTTTTTCTCTGATATCTGAAATGACCTTAGGTCTGGCGAGTCGGGATCGGTCAATGAAACTATCAAATAGCTAGCCTGAGGAAAAATCTCAGTTTTAGCGTCGCCATAAAATGCGAGTTCTATGTCCTTCGCCGAAGGATACGCCACGCTGTTAACATGAGAGTGAAAGATTCCGCACAATTCGATATTTTCTTGTCGCATTCTCTTCATAGTTTTCAAGAGTTCCGTAGAATCCATGAAGTAACTGACCACAGAATTATCCAT
>JANNFA010000244.1:0-18963 GCA_031379345.1 Candidatus Omnitrophota bacterium
CGCTCGGCCCGGCGGTCATATCTGGCTGGGTTTTTTTATGGCTGCAGGTCCGGGTATCGAACGCAAGTCCTCCGGAGTTGAAGATTCTATCCATCTCACCTCGACGCTATTGCATCATATGGGATGCCCGATCCCGTACAATATGGACGCAAAAAAAGTCCTGTTCTAAAATTTCGGCGGCATAGCCCAAATGGCCGCCATTTTGGTACAATACTTGCCTAATATTGATTAATTTTAGTTAATTAAATCCCAGAGGAAATATGAGAAAAAAAGTATTGGTCGTAGGGGGAGCCGGGTACATCGGTTCGCACATGGTAAGGATGCTGGTCGAGGCGAAGCGCTCGGTGGTAGTGTACGACAATCTGAGCACCGGCAAACGCCAGATGGTCGACTCTCACGCGACCTTTGTAAAGGGCGACACTCGCGATGCTTTCGCACTTCGCAAGCTTTTCCGCCTCCACAAGTTCGATTCGGTCATCTGTTTCGCAGCTTCCCTCATCGTGCCCGAGTCCGTGGCGAAACCGCTCGAATATTATGAGAACAATGTAGCCGCCGTGGTAAATCTGCTCAAGGCGATGAGAGAAGCGGGCGTGGATTATTTTGTATTCTCCTCGACCGCGGCCACCTATGGGGAACCCAAGCGCATGCCCGTGCGGGAAGACGACCCTAAAGAACCGACCAGTCCCTACGGTATGTCGAAGTTGATGACCGAGCGGGTCCTGCGTGATTTGAATATCGCCGAACCTGATTTTCGCTACGCGGCACTCCGCTATTTCAATGTCTGCGGTGCGCATCCCTCCGGTACGCTGGGAGCGATGAAGAAAAAAGAGACGCTGCTTATCCCAAACGTGCTCCGAGCCGTTCGCCAGGGCCCCGCGCACCCGCTCATCATTTTTGGGGACGACTATAAGACGCCTGATGGGACTTGCCAGCGTGATTATGTGCATGTCGTGGATATCTGCTCGGCACATCTATTGGCGCTTCGCTACCTTGAGCGTGGGGGCAAGAGCGACGTGTTCAACCTTGGATGCGGCAAAGGATACTCCGTAAAAGAGGTGGTGGATGCCGCTGAAAAGGCGCTTAGCCTGCACGTCCCTGTGAAATATTCACCGCGCCGCGCCGGGGACCCTTCGCGTGTCGTGGCCAGTTCGGCAAAGGCCGCGCGGATTCTGAAATGGAAACCCACCTTCGATCTTCGATCGATGATAGAGACGGCATGGCGCTGGGAGCAAAAAAAGGCGGGAAATAAAACCGCATGAATGTGGTTGAAAGGGTCATCAACCGAAGCCGCGATGTTCTTTTTATCGGGTCTTGGTCCGACCATTTTTGGGCAGAGCGTCTCAACGGTAGGGCGCTCTGCCTGTGTTTTCACCGGGTGGATTCTGCCAGGGGTTTTCCTTTCCTCGCCGAAGGCGGCGTTCCTGTCATCGACCCGGTCGATCTGAAGGCCGACATCCTTTTTCTAAAAAACAAAGGCTTCCGTTTCATCACATTTGAGGACATGCGCAATGAGGGCGGGCTGGATCCCGCAAGACCGCATGTGATCCTGAGTTTCGACGACTGCTACAAAGATGCGTTCCATAACGGCGGTGCAGTGTTGAACGAGACCGGAGTGAAGGCCGTCTTTTTTCAATCGACGGGGATGGTGGATGCGAAGGGCCTGGTATGGGAGCACGAGATATTCTGGTATTGCCGTGAGGAGAGCCTGCGGCAACGCTTTACGGAACTGGCTCACCGCGTGCTCAAGGATGACAACGAGCTTTCAAAAACCCAAGGATGGGACTTGGCGGGGCACCTTATCGGGCATGTCGATTTTGAACTCGTCCAGAAGGTGCTCGAAGCGGCTAGGGAGGAGTTCGGAGCCGCGGGTGTCCAGGAGCTTGTCGACAAACTTTACGTCACCCCGAAGGATGTTCAGGCGGCGACCCGCGCGGGTCACGAAATAGCCAGCCACGGACACGCCCACCTCAGGCGTTCCCGGATCAGCGCCCAACTTTTTGAGCAGGATCTTGTGTTTTCCATCGAAAAATTGCGCGAGTGGACGGGACGCGACCCGCTTTCTTATGCCTATCCCTATGGTGATTACGTCGAGAGCGACGGTTCTGTGTGCGCGAAATATTTCCGCCATGTTGTAAAGACCGAACCGGGCATCATCGACAGCCAGTCCGATCCTTTTTGTTTGCCTCGCTCCTATTGGGCGCGGACCCAAAAAAGTGCCCTTCAACGCAAGCGCTGGCTTTTAACGGGGACTTCCTAATGCCAAGCCCCGCCATCAGCATCATTATTCCCAACTACAATTATGGCCGTTTTATCGGGGAGACCCTGCAAAGCGTTTTGGATCAGACATTCACTGATTTCGAAGCCGTGGTGGTGGATGACGGATCGAAAGACAATAGCGTGGAGGTGATCAGCTCGTACGCCGCGCGGGACGCCCGCATGCGGCTTATCCAAAAAAAGAACGGCGGCCTTTCTTCGGCACGCAATGCGGCTGTGCCGCTTTTAAAAGGCAGGCTGGTCGCGTTTCTGGATTCTGACGACATATGGGCTCCGGATTTTCTGAGCACGATGGTGGAATATTTCAGCAAGAACCCTAAGGTCATGGTGGCGTTTACAAATGCTCAACTTTTCGAATCGGACACCGGTCGTTTGCTAGGAGGATGGTTTGGACCGAATTCCAGGCGCACTCCTTATTCAGGACGCATCGCGGCTAAACTTTTCACAGAGGGAAACCATATCCCGATCGTAACGGCTGTGGTGAAACGTGAAGTCTTCGACGAAGCGGGATTGTTCGATCTGCGCTTCCGCGTGGGTGAGGATTGGGATTTTTGGCTGCGGGTCGCTTCACATTTCAAGATCTACTACATTGATCGTGAACTATGCCGTATCCGTAGACATTCTTCAAATTCTTCATTTTTGCCTCTAAATGCTTTCAACCAGATCCGGATCTACCGGAAGACGTTGAAGTGGAATCACGATATGGTCCGGTGGGTCAGCCCGGAGGCGATGAAACAGGCATGGTATCGTTCCTACTATGAGTTGGGCCGTGTGCTCACACTCCAGGGGAAGGGCCGCCGCGCGCGTCTGCATTTCAAAAAAGCCTTATTTTATCGCTGCAATCCTTTCAGCACGCACCTATGGCTTTATTACCCGCTTACTTTTTTTCCGAGCATGAAGCCCGTGACTTTATTACGCGGGTGGCTCGTGCGGCTCCGCCGTCTTAGTCCAAAGGCAATCTGATGCGGAAAATGATCATCGCCAACGTCGGCAGTAATTATCTGCTTAGTTTTTTCGGTATGGCCCTGGGGTTCCTGCTTGTCCCTTTTCTTATCCACAAGCTCGGCGCGGACGCCTATGGACTCACGGTGCTGGCGGAATCGACCGTGGCATTTTTTGAGATACTCACCATCAGCGTCCGCATGGCGCTGTCGCGTCATGCGACGGTCGCCTTGTCGCGAAATGAGATCGATGATTTCATCGAATATCTTTCAACGGGCCGTGTGGTCCTTTATTTTTCTGCGGCCATCGTGTTCGTGGCGGGACTTTTTCTGAGCGTCAATTTTACGTCTCTTTTTCGCGTGCCGCCGGAGTTTGCGATGGACAGCCGGGTCCTGTTTTTCTTGGTGAGCTTGGGTTTCACAATCTCCATCCCCAATATCATCTTCTGGTCGGTGCTCTATGCCCGTCAGCGCTTCGACCTTATCAATATCTCCTCGTCCGTGGGTCTAGTGATGAGGGCGGTATGCGTATTCGTTTTTTATTCATTCGCTCCAAAAGAGTATCAGACGCTTACGGCGTATGGACTGATCTATCTGGCGATGACCTTCACACAGAATTTCATGATCTATTTCTGGCACAAGAAACTCATGCCGGAGGGCCGCCGTATCGGAAGGGCCTTTTTTCGCAGGCACCGGATGCGTGAGATACTTTCTTTCAGTTTCAACACATCGCTTATCCGGGCCTCCGCGCTTTTGTATCAGGAGACAGCCCATATTATCATCAATGTCTTCTGGGGGGCTTCCTACAATGCGCTTTATTCCGTGGCCCTTAAGCTTCCCAACATGATGCGGCGCATTTTTATCGAACCCAGCTGGTCGCTTACTTCGACTTTTACCGATCTTTTCGCGCGGGGCGACAAGCCGAGGATGGAACGCCTGTTGTATACCTATTCCAAGATGATGTCGGTGGCCACATTCCCGCTCTGCATCATCCTGGTTCTTTTTTCAAGGAACATCATCTCGGCATGGGTAGGCCCCGGTTTTGAGATGGCGTCCGGGGTGATGCCTTATTTTTGCATCCCGCTTTTCACGAGTATCCCGTTCGCGCTGTCCGGTTGTCTTGTGAACGCGGCGGGGAAGGTCAAGTGGCCCAGCATCATAAGTTTTGTATCGGCCGTTTTAAACCTTGTTCTGTGTCTTGTGCTCGGCGTTCATTTCGGGTGGAAATTGTATGGCGTTGCATGGGCGGCTTTATTGTGCTCACTCTTGAATATCGCCACTTTTCATCCGGTCTATGCCTGCCGTGTATCCGGTGTGTCCATCGGGCGCTATTGGATCGAGTCCTTCGTCAAACCAATCCTTCTGACCGGTTTTTTAATGATGGGTGGCTACTGGCTGCTGAAGTTGGGAAATTTCCAACATTTCATGGATCCGCTTTTGCTGGCGACTTTGAGCGCTCTTTGTATGGCTTGCTACGGCTTGTCCTATGTTTTTTTGCTGGATGCCTATGAAAAAGAGTTTGCGACCGCGACAGTGCGCGATGCGTTCAAGAAAATACGGAGGCTATTTTAGTGAAGGAAGCCACACCTGTTTCGGCCATCGTGCTGAACTACAACCGTATCGCTGAGCTCAGGATCACTTTGACCGACCTTTCGGCGCAGGATTATCCGGCACTCGAGATCGTCGTCGTGGACAATGCCTCTACGGACGGTTCTCAGGAGATGGTGCGTAAAGAATTTCCGAGTGTGAAGCTCTTGGCCATGACCGAAAATATCGGAGTGCCTGCACGGCGTAAGGCAATCGATGTCTGTTCGGGCACTTATCTTGTTCTTTATGATGACGATTGCAGTCCTTCCACCAAAAGTGACATCTCGCGTCTGGCTGCGTTTCTCGACGCGCGCCCCGAAGTCTCGGTCCTTTTGACGTCAGTCTACCGCACACGTTCCGACTTTTACGAGACCTGGGGCTTGGAGCGCTTTGCGGTGAGCGGAAATGAAAAAGAAGGGTATGAAGGCCTCTATCTTTTTGGCGCGGGTACGGCTTACCGTAAAGCGCACCTTCTTAAGACCAGCGCTTTCAACGGAGATATTTTCTGGGGCGACGAGGAATTTGACGCGGCGCTCAGCTTTATCGCCAATGGTTTCCGTCTTTTTTATTGGCCCAAGGTGGTCACGAACCACCGCGCCTCTTTTGTGAATCGCGACAAGCGCAAATTCTATCGCCGGGTTGTCCGCAACCACCTTTTAACCTTCCAGCGCTATTTTGATTCCTGGGACGTCTTCCAGCTTTCGCTGAAAGAGATCTTCTATATGTCCGCGCTCTCGCGCTCCGCTTTTCCTTACGTATGGTTGGGCGCCATCGACGCGATGAAGATTGCCCGTGCGGTGCGGGCCAAGCGACTGCATATCGGCCGCGAATTCGATGTTTATATCCAAAAAGAGGTGCGCGAACACCGCTATCCCGGGCCCATCCAGTGGGTCAAAGAGCAGATCGCGCTCAAAAAAAACCGTAAGGTAAAGGTATTCTAATTTGAAACCCAGGATCCTTCACGTCATCAAGTCGATGGAGCTCGGCGGCGCCGAGACGAACCTTCGCAATCTGATGCAGGCGTTCGACCACTCGAAATATGAGCACCACGTGGCCTATTCGTTCGGGGGAGAGATAGAAGAATTCTTCAGGCTTTTCCCGCAGGTGAAACTTTACCGCTATAGTCGCGGCCTTCACCGCATGACGAGTTTCCACACGCCGCTTATCATTGCGCGTCTCTGGTCCTACATCCTCACGCGGCGTATCCGTATCGTCCATACGCATAATTTCAACGCCCATTTCTGGGCGGTCTACGCGGCGAAGTTTGCCGGCGCGAAGGTAATCGAGCACGTGCATGACTTCCGTTATTTTGGCGCTGCGGAACTTGAACGCCGAAAGGGCATTTCAAATCTTCTCGGTCACATCGGAAAATTCAAAGGATGGTCCGACCGCGTCGTTGTCTTGACTGCCCAGAACCGCGAGTGGCTGCTGGAACACCGGTTCTACGGGGATGACCGTATCCGCATCATCCGGAACGGCATTCCCATCCCGGACAAGTTTGTTTCTACACGTAAAAGTATCGCTACGGAGTTCGGTTTCGACGAAAAGGCGCCGCTTGTGCTCGTCGTTTCCAGGATGGCTCCTACGAAGAATATCGAGCTTGTGCTCCGCGTCGCTCCCGAAGTATTGAAAAAAGTTCAGGACACTATTTTTCTTGTTGCGGGAAGCGGGGAACTTCTTGAAGCTTTGAAGCGGGAGAATACGGCCAAGGGACTGGACAAGCACGTACGGTTTATCGGATATCATGCGAATCCGGCAAAACTTCTGGCCGCCTGCGACGTGTACTGGTCGCCGTCCTTTCTGGAGCTTCACTCGATCTCGATCCTTGAGGCACTAAGCATGGGCCTGCCCGTGGTCGTGGGTGCGGGAGTGGGGTGCAATGATGAAGTATTCACGAGCGGGAAGGATTGCTTTCTTCTCGATCCCTTCTCCGACACGGGATGGGCCGAGGCACTTGTGCGGCTTCTAAAAGATCATTCTTTGAGAAACTCTATCGGCGCGGAAGGTCTTGGGCTTTGTCGCCGCCTCTTCGACATCCAGAAGACCGCGAAGACGTTCGAAGCTCTTTACGCGGAGCTTGGAGCGATAAGCGAGAGGTAGAGTTTTTCCAGTTTTTCGACGTTTACACCTAAGTCGTGACGGCCTTCTACGAATTTTCTTCCGGCTGTTCCCATGACTCCCCAGGCGTTCTGATTATTCAAAAGCCATTCGATGTTCCGCGAAAGTCCCGCCACATCTTTTTCATCCGAAAGGAGCGCACTTTTATCCGGGACGACGATATTGGGGATATCGGCATGGCGTGTGGCCAGGATCGGCATGCCCATGGCCTGTGCTTCCAGGATGGTCGTGGGAGCGCCGCCCTCATCGTCGCCGTTGGCCGCTGTGACGCTGGGTTGAACGAAGATATCGGCGTGTGCCATCGCGACCAGATAGTTTTGGTAATCTAAAAACCCAAGGAACCGCACATAATTTTCCATGGAATGCGTCTTGATGAAGGCCTCGATCTCGGGCCTAAGCGGGCCGTCGCCGATAATATTGAGTTCAAAATCTGAGCGTTTTTCGCGCACGGCTTTGAGCGCTTCGAGCGCATAGAGCATGCCTTTTTTCTCAACAAACCGTCCGCTAAAGATGAACACTATCCGGCCGCCGGTTTTTGGTCCGCGGGCTTTGAATGGGATACGGTGAATAGGGATGGCGATGGGTTGTATCCGGACCTTGTTCTCCGGGCAGCCCAGGCTTATGAGCTTCGAGCGCATGCATTCGCCTTCCGCAAGAAAAATATCCCCCTCGGCAAACAACTTTTTGTAACGGTCCCGCCATACTTCGGAACGACCGAGCTCGGAGGCATCGTAACCATAGAAGGTGGTGATGAGGGGAAGACGCAGGCGCTTTTTAAGGGGTAGCGCCATGAAGCCGTTTGGGCCGAAATGGGCGTGCAGAAGTCGCACGTCCTTGCGTTTCAACAGAGCCTCCGTTTGGATATCGATGTCCGTGACCTTGCGGAGAAGTGTCAGGGCGGCATTTTCACCGGCGGACTGGAATAAAAAACGTTTTTCTTCCGGGAAAGGGAACATTTCAAGGTTTGTAAACGATTTTGCGACACAGATAGGCTCGACATGACGGAAGTTCATAATGGGGTTATAAATGAACGTTTCCGACTTGATGAAAAACTGCTCGTGAATCTGCGCGACGACCGGACGGTTATTTTCCACGGCTTAACACCAACGCGGCGACCTCGCGGTAAGAGCTGATTCTGAAAACGTGTACTAACACCCAGTACAGGACTATTCCGGCCGGAACTCGTATCAAAAGGTCTATTCCGCTGGAGCGATCTGGCGGAAGCGCCCTACCGAGAAAAAACAAAACCGCTCCCATCGACGCGGCGCAGGCGAAGGGTGGGAAAAGATTACGCATCATTTCGCCGAATTTCATCCCGACAAGATTTCCTGCGATCACCCATGTCGGAACCATCAGGATCACGTAGATACTGATCACGAATGACCAGGCGATCCCGATCACGCCCCAACGCAGGCCGATGATGAACGAAAGAACGACGACGGCGGCTTCTACGAGGCCCCATTTGAACTGTAGATCTGTGCGGCCACGCGATTGGTAGAGCCAGCCGACTGTCGTGTTCACCGATTCGTGCAGTCCTGCCAGGCAGAAGATGCGCAGAATAGGCACCAGCTCTATCCATTTTGGCCCGAACACCACGAGCACGAAGGATTCGCTGACGACAAGCAGCCCTATCATCAGAGGGAAGGTGATGAGCGCGATGGCTTGTACGGAGCGGAGGTAGATGCTTTTAATCAGAGCCGTATCATTCTGTATCGAAGAAAGCACGGGGAACATCACGCGGCTCAATACCCACGAGACTTGGGTGACCGGAAGCATCATCAGCTGGTAGGCTTTGGAGTAGAGGCCCAGCGCCGACGAGCTGATAAAACGCCCGATGAGCAGGTTGTCGAAATTTCTTACCCAATAGTTGAGCAGATTGAATCCCAGCAGGTTCGCGCTGAATCCGAGAACGTCCTTGATATGCGTCCAAGAAAAGTGAAATTTGGGCCGCCAGGGGCTTACGACCCACATCACAATCACGTTGGAGACGGTCATTACGACGCTCTGCCAGGCCAGGCTCCACACGCCGTATCCCTGCAGCGCGAGTGCGATACCCACGAGTCCCGACCCGATGGAGGAGACGGTGTTGATGATGGCATGTTTTTTGAAAGCGACCTGCTTATCAATCAGAGCGGACTGCACCACACCCAGAGAACCGATAAAGAAATTCACCGAGATGAGGATCATCAGTGGTTTTAGGATGGGCTCCCGGTAAAAGCCGGCGATTGGGCCGCTAAAAAGGTAAAGCACCCCGGTAAGCGCCGCGCCGACGCCGGCATTCAGCCAAAATATTGAATCCAGATGTGAATCGGTGAGGTCCTGTCTTTGGATGATCGCGGAACCGAGCCCCTGGTCGACAAAGAGGTTCAAAAAACCGACGAACACGATAGCCATCCCTATCAGTCCGAATTCGTGCGGACTCAAAAGCCGGGCCATGATGACACCGATAAGGAACGTCAGGATCTGTTTGGCGCCGGTCGCCACGATATTCCACGCGATGCCTCGGGTCGCGACGCGTTTTAGGTCCTTCACGTTTTAATTTCTCCGACGTTTATCTCATACAGAAGTTCTCGGCGGAGCGGGTTCTCATGCCGCCGCTCCGGGTCTGTCGTGAGCGCCTCTCTGTAGAAGCGCACCGCGGAAAACTTTCGGAGTTCCGGGTCATTTTCCGCGCAGACTTTCCAGAAAGCGGTCAGACGTTCTTTTTTTTCATTTTCGTCTTTGAGCGCGAGAATACGGCTCTGGAGCCCCCAAAATCTCTCGGGCGAGAATTTGTCGATCAATCCGCCAAGTTCCGCAGGCGTCGATCTTCCTCCGGAGGCCACTGTATCGATGGCCAAGCTCGATTTTTCGGGGCCCCACCCGTACGCGAAAGTAGGGTAACAAGCAAAAGGCCAGCCAAGCTCGATCCTGCCAAAACCACAGAAGATATTCGCCGCCAGAAGAAAGACTGCGACAAAAGACACGGGGCGAATATTGATGCGCTCGGCGGGTGTCGTCGTGATCTTTGCGGGGATCGCGCACGCTCGTGTGTCGGCGACGCGCCGGTAGATTTTGCGGCCCACCCAGGCGACCGGCAAAAACCAGAATAACGGAACCAGCGGCCAGAAGAACGGGATGCGCGAAGTCAGAGCGCGGTAGCTTGCATACCCTTTCCAGACACGCCGGCCCGCGACCGCATGCATGTCCACCAGCAGATCCTGGGAGGGCAGCCAGTCGAGCCCGTGATCTTTAATCTCGCGGGAGTCCATCGCATTGACATAGGTCACACGTCCCAAAATATCGAGCACACGCAGGGAGCCGATGGTTCCTCGGCAGAGCCGGCAATTTCCGTCGTATAAGAGGAACATCTCTTCTTTGAATAAGCGCCGCCCAAGTTTCCCGAAGATCGAATGCCAATCAAAAAAAGCGACGTAAAGGGTTTGAAGACTGTTAAAGGAAATCCTCATAAGAAGGTAGGTGATGTTATGGAAAATAATGCCGCTCCATACGGCCAGCTTTCGGAGACGGTCTGAAAATATAAGAAATAGGAAGGACAGCTCAAAGAAAATTCCCGCGAACGCCGAGGCTTGGCAGAGGAGCGGGTAGCGGTCTATCCGGAAAAAAGGCGTCCAGCCTTTTAGTTCCACCCATTCGGAGTACAGCATGTATTTAAAATTGTCCCCAAGGGACCATGCGGGACCCGCCATAAGCTTCCAGAAGCCAGGAAAGAAATAGAGGACCCCAAAAAGGAGCCAAATAAAACGAAGCGGGATGTTGTAGGTGCGGGAAGCTTCGGCTGGTTTAAACATCCCGCGGCTGGTTTGTTTCCAGACGCGTATCACGGCGTCAAAAGAAAGAGCATCGCCGCAAGGGCTCGAGCCCAGGATGGCTGCGAACCACAACAGGTGATGGTGATGGCTGACCTTGCCATAAAATTGGGGAATGCCGAGAAGATACAGTCCGGAAAGACAGGCAAGCCATGCGGAACTGCGGCTGAAAAGACCCACCGCGCCCGTGAAGCAGAAAAAAAGGAAAAGATAGGCGGCGGCTCCCGCGAGCGGAGGGTCGATGGGAACATGTGGAAGGAGCCAGCCAAGCCCTGAGGGAGGGAAGAGCAACTCCGCGGGAAACCGGCTGAACCACAGGCAGCGGGGAATTTCAGTCAGATAGATCATAGTCAAAAAGAACACGATACGAAACACAGCCAGATTGAGCGGATGCGTCTTTACCTCGAAATACCCGCGGACCGTTGCGATGATTTTTTTAAGGTTTAATTCGTTGACCATCCACAAATAAACTCCCAAAAGAAGGAATGCCATTTCGTAGAGAAGATAAGCTCGTAATTTACTTATGTAGTAGGGAAGGGGATGGTCGTGGTGGTTTTTAAAGATCCGTTCGATGAGCCCCGACTGAACGAGGATGTGATCGTAAAAAAGCGAGGTGAGGTATAGACCCAGCAGCCCAAGGCCCGCGAGCAGGACAGCTCGCAGGGCTTTTTTAGGAAGCATTCCTACGGGTCTCAGTTTTCTTTCCGGCGATGATAGAGAGCCGCTCTTCGAAGCTCGGCCCCTTGTCCAGGAAATCCCGGACGTGGCGGAGCTGGACCTTCGGGAACAGGCGGATATAGTCGGCCGGGCGGCGGTAGGTGTAGCAGGCCACATTTTCTTTTTCAGTGCTATTCTCGGTCGCCACCACAATGCCCCCGTTCACAAGCACTCGTTCGATTTCCGCGATAGTCTGCGGCAACAACTCGTCCTTGATACAGCCTAATACGTTAAAAGTCCACACGAGGTCCACCGAACTATCCGGCAGGGGAATCCGTCCATTCTCAATCAGGCGGTATTCTGTATCTTTACTACGGGGAGCTTTTTTCAGGAATTCTTTCGTCGAATCTACGCCGATAGACTTGCCGTGGATGAGCCCGGCCAGGTCGCGTGTGAAGCGTCCCGGGCCGCAGCCGAAGTCCAATGCCAGCTTTTCATTTCCAGTGAGAAGCGGCTGAATGGCCGGGAATATTTCACCCTCGTCGCGCTTAGTTACTGTATCGAATTCATTTTTTCCGTAGCTCAGGTTGATGACCCCGTATTTTCCGAACTTCTTTGCCCGGTCGTCCCAATATTGCTGGTCCATGCTGGACCTGAGCTCGGGTTCTCCCCCGAACAATTTTTTGAGCAGGCTCATTTTAAGGCTCCTTTCACTGCGGCAACGACATCTTTCACATCGCTGTCCGAAAGTTTAGCGGAAAGGGGGATGGACACGGTGCGTTCCGAGACCCACTCCGCGTTTGGAAAATCACCTTTTTTATATCCGAACTGTTTTTTGTAGAACGGCTGAAGATGGAGTGCGATGTAATGGACGCCCACTCCGATATTCTGGCGGGTCATTTTTTCCAGGAACTCATCGCGGGTGACCTTGGTTCGGTCGGTATCCAGAAGAAGCGTGTAAAGGTGATAAGCGTGCCGTGTGTGGGGCTCCGGCGACATGGGGGTGAAAACGGGGAGAGTCTCAAAGGCCTTGTTGTACCGTTGCCAGAGCGCTTCGCGTTTTTTCCAGTATTTGTCGATGCGTCCGAGCTGGTGGATGCCCAGCGCGGCCTGGAGATCGGTCATGTTGTATTTAAAGCCTGCATACACGATCTCGTAATGTTTGTAGCCTTTATCCGAGAAGCGCTTCCAGGCGTCCTTGCTCATCCCATGAAGACCCAGGACTTTTATCTTGTCCGAGTATTCTGGGCTGTGGGTTGTGACCATGCCGCCCTCGGCGGTCACGATGTTTTTCGTCACATAAAAGCTAAAACATCCTAAATCCCCGAATGTTCCTGCTTTTTTCCCGTGATATTCGGTCTCGATTGCATGCGCACAGTCTTCGATAATCTTTAAGCGGTGTTTCTTTGCGATGGCCAGGATCGCATCCATGTCGCAGGAGCGCCCGGCAAAGTGGACTGGAATGATGGCCCGGGTTTTTTTTGTGATCTTTTTTTCGAGGTCGGTGGGGTCGATGTTGAGCGTGTCTTTCCGGCAATCCGCAAAGACCGGGACGCCGCCCGCGTGGATAACTGCATTGGCCGTAGCGGCAAAGGTCATGGTGGGCACGATCACTTCCTCGCCCGGCTTCAGTCCGATGGCGAGCATGGAAAGGTGGAGCGCCGAGGTGCAGGAGTTGAGGGCCAGAGCGAAGCGCGCCCCTTTATACTTCGCAAAATTCTCTTCAAAGCGCTTGACCTTAGGTCCGGTGCCTATCCATCCTGAGCGCAGAGAGGCCACCACCTCACGGATTTCCGCCTCTTCTATCAAGGGACTGCCAAAAACCAGGAATTTCTTTCTCATCCGCTAAAGTTTACCCCCTATCCGTCACTTATTCAAATTTTAACTATGTTTAGTGTTTGACACAACGAATCACTCGCGAGAGAATAAAAGCCATGCTGCCAAAATTCAGCGTCATCATCCCAGTCTATAACGGAGCTGATTTTGTTGCGCGCACCATCCGGAGTGCTCTGGCTCAGGAATATCCAGCCCATGAGATCATCGTGGTCGATGATGGTTCGACCGACACGACCCCCGAGATCCTGCGTCAATTTGAGGGAAAGATCCTCTTAAAACGCGTCCCAAACGGAGGGGTCGCCTCGGCCAGGAATATCGGGATGGCCATGGCGACCGGGAATTACTTCGCTTTTTTGGACTCGGACGACGTTCTTTTCAGGAACCACCTGAAACGGCAGGCCGAAGCGATCCAAAAGTACCCGGAAATCGGGTTTCTATGCTGTAATTATGCCGTCCGGTACCCGCACCGCCGGAACCGCATGACAATGCAATACTCCATCCTCCGGTTTCCGGAACAGCTTAATTTTGACACCCCTCTGAAGAAAGAGCCGTTTGGACTCCTGTTCAGGGAACATTTTGTCGGGACCGCCTCCGCCGCCATCGTGAAGAGGGAGGTTGCCCAGAAAGCGGGCCCCTTCGACCCGCATTTTAGAAGTTCCCAGGACTACGAGTATTGGCTAAGATGCGCAATTCACACCAATTTTATCCTCACCTCCGACGTGCTTTTCTATAAAAAGAACCATCCCGCGAATATTTCGACGAATTTCCTGCGGACGCAGAGCTTCCACAAAGAGGCCTTAGAAAAAAATTTCGCGCTCCACCGCGAGTATATCGAAGCCCATAGTTTACGCGATGTGTGTCTCCAAGCGCTGTCTGAGATCCACTACGTCGTGGGAAATATACAATTCGAGGCACGTCAGTACAGGAAAGCATTCAAACTTTACTATGACGGTCTTAAAATCCGGGTCACCCTGCCAAATCTCTGTTTTTTTCTTTGGGCTTGTTTCAAGAAGACCCTAAGACTTCTTACTTTCGACATCCTGAGCCGCAAGAATCTAAATAAACAATAATGATCTCCGTCATTATCCCGTCTTACAACTCCGCGGCAACCATCGCACGCACGCTCGATTCGCTGCTGGCACAGGAGAAGAGTGTTTCGGGAGAGATATTTGTGATCGACTCTTCGGATGATGGGAAGACCCCGGCCATCCTATCTGGATACGAAAAACGCGGAGTGCGGGTGACGCGCCTTCAAAAAAAGACCGGTCCGGCGGCAGGGCGTAATCTTGGGGCGGGTCAGGCGGGCGGGAAGGTGCTTGCGTTCATCGATTCCGATGCCTATGCGGCTCCCGACTGGACCGCGAAAATCGCGGCGGCGGTGGAGGGCGGGTGCCGGATGGGCGGAGGCTCACTCTTAATCCCTGATTTTCAGAGGAATAAAGCCTTGGCGTTGGCGCAGTATTTTCTTCAGTTCAATGAATTTTTAGACACCGGAAAACGGCGAGTAAAAGTCTTTGTCCCGTCCGTGAATCTCTTCTGCGAAAAGGCGCTTTTTGACGAGCTGGGGGGTTTTCCCGACATCCGCGCCTCGGAAGATGTGCTGTTCGGTCTGGCGACCGGAAAAAAAACACCCGTCTATTTTGATCCCGCCATCAAGGTCTATCATATTTTCCGCGAAGATCTTGGCGCTTATCTGCGCAACCAGGTGATGCTGGGTAAATATATCCTGATCTACCGCCGCAAGTATTACGGGGGTCTGTTGTATAATGGGGCCGTGCCGATCCTGCTTTTGCCCGCGTTTCTGCTGCTGAAGCTTGTCAGGATCACGGCCCGTATCTTCATGACAGGAAAGCCGGGAGAGATAGGACGTTTTATTCTGTCACTGCCTCTTTTTTTGCTCGGAGCCTGGTATTGGGCAGTCGGATTTTTTCAGGGTTGCTTCGATAAGGAGAGTTTTTAAGCTTGCCAAGCGAGTCATTCGAAGCGTCCAAGAGGTTCGCGGACCGCCGGATCACATTATTGGGAGTTCAGATCCACTCGGTCACGATGGACGAGGCCTTGCATGAGATGGAGCGCCTTATCCTCGAGAAAAATCTGCGCTTTGTCGTGACGCCCAATGTGGACGTGCTCATGCAGCTTCATAAGGACCCCGAGTTCAAGAGGATATTCGAGAAGGCGGCTCTTGTCCTGCCCGATGGTATGCCTCTTCTGTGGGCCGGGCATTTTCTGGGGACGCCTTTTAAGGAGAAAGTTTCTGGTTCGGATCTGTTTGTAGAATTTTGCGCATTTGCGGCGCAAAAAGGGTATAAAGTCTATTTTATGGGGGCCATGCCCGGGGTGGCCGCCGAGGCCAGGGATGTGCTGACAAAGCGTTTTCCCGGTCTCCAGGTGGTCGGCGTGCACTCGCCGTCGTTCGGTTTCGAAAAGAACGAAGCGGAGTGTGCGGATATCGTACGGAAGATACACGCGGCGGCTCCCGACGTGTTGTTCCTGGCATTGGGTTCGCCGAAGCAGGAGATATGGGCGGAACGCTTCAGGGAACAGCTGGGTGTTCCGGTGACGATCGGCGTCGGCATTTCATTCGACTATGTGGCCGGCACGGTGAAGCGGGCGCCGCGTTGGATGCAGAATGCGGGATTGGAATGGTTATTCCGTCTTTTTATCGAACCGAGACGACTCTGGAAGCGTTATCTTCTCAATGACCCGAAGTTTTTTTGGCTGGTGCTGAGGCAGAAATGTTCAAAGAAAAAGACCTGAAGAAACTCTGGGACCCCGCGACCTTAAAGACGGATTGCCGATGGTTCCAAGGGCATGTGCCGTGCGTGCCTCATAAAAAAGAAGGCGTCGTCTGCTACGATTGCACTCATTATGAGAGGCTGGGTCGGCGTATCCTCATCATCAAATTGGGAGCGGCCGGCGACGTCGTCCGCACGACGCCGCTCTTGCGCCGCATCCGAAAAGAAACCCCCAGCGCCGAAGTCGTATGGTTGACTTATTTTCCGGACCTTATTCCAAAATCTCTGGTCAACAAAGTCCTTTTGTTCGAGCCGAAGAACCTTGTATGGCTGGAGACGCAGGAGTTCGACTGGATGATCAATCTCGACAAGGACGATGAGGCCATCGCGCTCACCCGGAAGATCAAAGCGAAGAAGATCAGCGGTTTTTTGATGGGTGCATACGGCAAGTGCAAACCCGCGAATGACAAGCCGGCTCTGAACAAGTGGATGACGGGCCTTTGGGATGACCTGAACCGCGCCAACACCAAGAGTTATCTAGAAGAGATATTCGAGATATGCGGCTGGAAGTTCGAGGGCGAGACGTATATTCTTCCGGCGCAAACCAAGCGCGAGTGGACCCATATTGACCGGGCGAAGACCGTGGTCGGCCTGAACACCGGCTGCGGGGCGCGTTGGACCACCCGGCTTTGGGGTGAGAAGAACTGGACCACGCTGGCAAAGCTTCTGAAAGACGCGGGCTATGAAGTGGTTCTTTTGGGAGGCCCGCGGGAGGATGAGATGAACCGGCGCATCCAGAGTGCCTCGGGAGTGAAATATCTCGGCCACTATGACCTCAACACATTCATCGACCTGATGGACCAGTGCGCCGTGATCGTGAGCCAGGTCACCATGGCGATGCATATCGCAATCGGCCTGGGCAAGCAGCTTCTCCTCCTGAACAATATCTTCAACCGCCATGAATTCCACCTGTTCGGAAAAGGCGCCGTTGTCGAGCCCGACTTGAAGTGTTTGGGGTGTTTTAAGCAGCGTTTCGATGCGAATTGTCCGGTGGACAACTGCATGGACTTGATCACGCCGGTGAAGGTTCTGAAGGCGATGCGCTCGTGAGCCGTAAAGACATTATGGTCTGTACTTTGGCTTTTTTTGCAGCGGCCTTGGCGGTTTATTTTGAGCTCACAAATGAGCGTCTGCTGTTTGTGTTCTGCAGAGAGGATGGTCTCGTCGAATCGTCCGAGGCGTTGCTCTATTTTCTTTCCGCGATTTTTTTTATTGTTGTAAAAAGAAGTTGGAAAAACCCTTGGAGACTATTACTGGGTCTATTATGCATCGTAATCGCCGGGGAAGAGGTAAGTTGGGGGCAAAGGTTCTTTGGTTTTAGTACTCCCGAGGCCCTAGGTGCGATCAACTTGCAAAACGAGTTCAATCTGCACAATATCGCGGGTGTGAACGGGGTCGTACTTGGCGTGGGACTGGTGGTATTTTCTATGCTGTCTCTCTTGGTTCCACTGACGAATCGTTTTTCTGAGAGCTGGCGCGGCTTCTACAAGAGGGTAAAGATCCCGATATTTCCCATGCCTGCGGCCATTGTCGTGGTCTTCGCAATGTTCTTGATGGCTGTTCCGCGTCTGTTTTTTGGAGTGAGCAGTTTCAATCTTGATGAGGTCGGAGAGCTCTATCTTGCGAGCGCGATGTTCATGTTTTCGCTCCGCCGGATGAAGTCGTGAGGCCGCAAGGAGTCCGCACTGTAGGACTTGTCATCGCCGGGGCTGTGGTGTTGGCGTTGGGTACCCTGGTCCTGGCGCCGGCGCTCACGAGAAACATGCTATTCGTCGCGGCCCTGCCTTTTGTAGGGATCCTGTTCATCATCCTTGTCCTCAATATCAACACGACCTTCATCTTCCTTTTGTGGACGCGTTCTTTGATGGACCATGCGCTCGAACATACAAAAGCCGGTGGCGGATTCGGTTTGGGTGCGCTCGTAAACATTTTTGTCATCATCACGGTGTTCCTTGTGGCGATACGCTTTCCGAAAGTGATACAAAAGAACCGCTATGTTATTCCTTGGGGCGTTTTCCTTCTCGTGGGAATGTCCACCGTCCCCTTTGCCCCTGATTCGGTTCAGGCCTTCCGCCTGATGATCAGTCTGACGACCTACCTGTGCATGTTTCTCGTTCCCTTTTTTATCGTAAAGACTGAAAAGGACAAGAAATTTTGGGTGCGTATGCTGCTCTTGTCCTCGTTCATCCCGGTGGGTTTTGCTAACCTGGGTCTTGTCTTGCGTAAATATCCTTTTGTGGAGGCCGGTTCCATGCGTTTGGAAGGTTCGTTCACGCATCCAAATATCCTGGCATTCTATTTGGCATTCGTGGCCACCGTGGTGTTTTACGTGCTCAAGGCAGGATTATTTCGCATGTCTGGCCCAAAGAAGATCTTTTTGTGGTTGTATATGGCCAACGTGCTTGTCGCGCTTATCGCTACCCAGACGCGAAGCGCGTGGCTGGCCGTGGCCATCCTTTTTTTGTGTTATGGAATTTTTAAAGAAAGGAAATTTTTGTTCGTTTGTCTGCTCGGCGGGCTGGTGTTGATGGCGACCCCGCAGGTACAGTCACGCATGAAAGACCTTTCCGAAGGGACCGGCGTCAGGTCGCATGAAAAACTGAATTCCGCCGCCTGGCGCGTGAAATTATGGGAAAGCGCCATCCCGTCGATAAAAAAGCGTTTTGTTCTGGGATATGGTCTCGAAAGTTTCCGTCCGCTTTCCGGCGGATTCTTCGTGTTGGAACCGGACGGGGTGCCTGCGCACAATGTCTATGTCGAGCTTTAGTTTGGAGTTGGGGAGAAACCGGTTGAAGCATGAGCCCGACAAAGAACCAGAAATACCAGTTGAATGCGAGATAGTGGAGCATGTTGTCGCTGACGCAGACAAAAAGATATCCGATCACATACGCAAAGAGGATGACCGACTCGGCCGAAATGGGTCCGGCACGAAACCGCACCATCCTA
>JANNFA010000251.1:0-5032 GCA_031379345.1 Candidatus Omnitrophota bacterium
AAACAAATGTTCGCGCATTGTATAAAAAGAAAAAAATTTCAGTGGAAGAAGCGGGAAGAGACGCGCGCTATGCTTTTTTTCAGAGCCTCTCCCGCCGCCTTCGCATGAACCGTGTCGCGACCGCTCACACGCGGGATGACCAAGCCGAAACAGTGATGATGCGCATCATCCGCGGTTGCGGTCTGCACGGTCTAGCCGGTATCCCGATGAAGCGGCCCCTTGGAAAGGCGCAGGTGATACGGCCGCTCCTAAATTCAAAAAAAAATGACCTTCTTAAGTTCCTCGCGCAGAACAATATCCGCTTTCAGACTGACCGCTCCAACACCAGCGCTCTTTTTACGCGTAACCGCGTGCGCCATGAACTTCTTCCTTGGATCAGCAAGAACCTAAATCCCTCCATCCACGACACGTTGGCCAATTTGGCCGCACACGCCTCCCCGAAGCGTCGCCCCGCGGCCCGCGGTCGTTGACACACCTTAAAAATCCCGATATAATCCGGCTATATTGTTGCTCTAACCCAAACAAAAGAAAGGTCTTGGATTCATGTCCAAAGTTGATGTCGGTCCGAATGAGCCGCTGGAAAAAGCACTAAAACGCTTCAAGAAAAAAATTGAACGCGAGGGTATTTTGAAAGTTCTAAAAGCACGCAAGCACTACGAAAAACCCAGCGAGATCAAGCGCCGCAAAGCTCGTACCAGCAAGAACCGCCGCAAGAATCTCTAAATTGTCCGAATCCACCGCCAAGAAGGTGGATGAGTCCTGGAAAGACTCGGTGCGGAAAGAAAGAGAAACCGTGACCGAGAGTCCTGTCGCTCCCACCGCTCCAGAAACAGACCTCCTTTCATTTGTCTCGACACTCGCCATGCAGGCTCTCGGAGCCCTAGGGGAGACAAAACAAGATGCGGCGGACACGGCTCCCAAGATAGATTTCCAACAAGCGCAGTACCTCATTGATATCATCCAGACGATTTCCGAGAAAACCCGCGGCAATCTCACCGAAGAAGAAACCAACGAGATCAACACGCTTCTATATGAACTACGGCTGCGTTTTGTTCGCAAAACACAAAAGGGTTCTTTATGATCTCCTGGGCCATCGTCGCGCTGGCTTTCGTTCTTGGAGGACTGCTTGTCTTTTTTTGGCGCGGCGCAAAGATAGCACAGCTGTCCTCGCGCGCGGAATCCGCCGAGCAGCGCCTGGAAGAAGAAAAGCTTTCCCGCTCAAAAATGTCCGATGAGTTTCGGCTCGCGGCGTCCGATGCTTTTCGTGAGATTAAAAAAGAAAGCGACTCCGATATCGGGCAAAAAAAAGACCTCATCTCCGAATCAGTCAAAGACATGAAATCACGTCTTGAGGAGTACCAAAAAAAGGTCCAGACCTTTGAAAATGAGCGCCACCAGATGTACGGTCGTTTGGAGAGCTCACTTTCGCAAGTGTTGAGTGCCGAGCAATCCATCCGGATGGAAACGTCCGCGCTAAAAAAAGCGCTCACCTCCAGCTCAGGCGTTCGCGGCAACTGGGGGGAGATGGTTCTTGAGCAGATTTTCGAGCAGAATGATCTCGTGAAAGGGATCGGATTTGATTCACAGGTGACTCTCACCGCCGATGACGGCACGGTGCTGCGGCCGGATTTCGTTGTGAATCTGCCAGGAGGAAAACGGCTCATCATTGACTCCAAAGAAGTCGCCTCGGAGTTCCTTTTAGCCCAAGACACGGACGATCCGGCCGCATTGAAAGAGCATTCCAGTAAGCTCGTTGCCAATATCCGAAACAACTTCACCCGATTGAGTCGTAAGGATTATCAGTCGGTCCTGGACAAGGATGTGCGCTTCGTCATCATGTTTATTCCCAGCGAAGGCGCGATACGGGCGGCGTTCACGGCGGACAGTGGCCTCTTCCAGGAAGCGAAAGAAAAACGAGTCATCCTGGCAAGTCCGATGACTATCGTCCCGCTTATCCAGCTCATCGCACAGACCTGGCAGCAGCAGCGCCTTGCAGACAATGCGCGAGAGCTGGGCACCATCGTCGAAGGGTTGGGTGATCGCCTGTTTACATTCGTCGACCACCTTCAAAATATCCGTCATGGAATAAAAAAGGCGGCCGACAGCTGGGACGACGCGGTCAATTCCTGGAGAAAACGCGTAGCGCCGCAAATAGACCGTGCGCGTCAGCTGGGTGGGAAGATCAAGGAGTTCGAACATCCGGAACTTCTCGGCAGTGAAGTGCCCGAATCCCCTTTGCAGAGGAAGGCTGATTTGCTAGAATAGCCTCAAACTTTTAAGGACTCTTTGAAAATAATAGCGTTGAACGAAAAAGAAGAATTGAGGCTCGAGTTGCGGCAATTGAAGGGACATGCATTCGCGGATATCCGCGTGTACGCGCATGCCCACGCGGAGGAAGAAAAATGGCCGACAGGCAAAGGCTTTCTCGTGCCGGTATCACGCCTTCCGGAGATCCACAAGGCATTCGCCGAACTAAACGCATCCTCAAGCGAAACGGTGGAGCATTGAGCAAGATCATCGAAGCGCTCAGGGTCCAAGAAACCCAACCCAAAGAAGTGCGTATTGATAAATCAGCGCATGAGCTAACACAGGAACAGCTCGCCGATATCTATTTTACCACTACCAACAAACCCCGCACCGCCGAACCGCCGGTCATTATCCGTTTGATTGAGCGGCCCCGGCTCGCCACCTATATCCCATGGATTCTGGCTTGTTTGGCATTTGCAGCGACCCTGTTCAGTCTTTTTTCTACCAAGCGCGTGCTTGTAGATATCAAGGTGCTCGACGAAAACAGCGCTTTTCTTCATGCTCTTGACCGTCGATCATTAGACGATGCGAACGCTCCGACTTTTGACGACAAAACGGCCGTTGTCAACGGGTTTTCGGTAGCGGATTTCGTATTTGAAGGCGCCGCTTATCTCAATAGCTCCAAAGATAAGAACGGCACGCTGACGCTGATCAACAGCTCGGTCGCTCCATTCGCACGCGCCTCGCTTCGTCTTGAGCCGTCACTGGACCTTTCGCGCGCAAAAATTATTTTCTACGCTAAGGGCGGCCGTGGCGGGGAGACGGTTGCATTCGCGTTGAAAGACGAGGAGAATGTCCAGGGTTTTTATAAGGGCAAGCTTTTCCCTTTTCCGGATCGCCTCACGACGGGTTGGCAGAAAGCCGAGATCGTCATCGCTCAGGAAACCGCGAAAGATTTCGACTCACGCCACGTCACGAGTCTCCGTTTCGAATTTGGATCGAAGGACACCGGCAACAAGCCGGGAGACCTCATCCTCATCAAAGACCTGCAGTGGGCGCCTGAGTCATGAATGTCGTTTGCGTCTCCAATCAAAAGGGTGGTTGCGGAAAGACCACCACGGCTATCAACCTTGCGGCCTCACTGGCCTCGTTCGGAAAAAAAACACTCCTTATCGATCTGGACCCGCAAGCGCATGCAACCTTTGGTCTCGGTGTGCGCCAGGAGCACGTGGACGCCTCGATGTACAATGTGCTGACCGAACAGCAGGATAAAAAGCGTCGATTTCTTGAGGACGTGATCGTTCCTATTGCTGAAAACTTAGACCTGGCCCCTTCACACATCCTCCTCAGCACGATTGAGCAGGAATTCACGAACAAAGATGAATCCGTCTCACGCTTACATCAAGTATTGAAGTCGCTTTCATTTCCGTATTCGGCGGTGATCATCGATTGTCCGCCCAGTCTGGGATTTCTCACATTCAACGCACTACGTGCTTCCCAAACGGTGATCGTGCCCATTGAGCTTTCCTCCTTTTCTCTGATGGGCGTGGATAAACTGCTCAGCATGATCGAGCTTATCCGCGTCAAACTTCAATATACGCCCAAAGTTTACGCGCTTCCCACTCTGGTTGACGAGCGCTCAAATTTCTCGAAGCACATGGTCCGCGAGATCGCGCAAGCCTTCGGGGAGCATATCCTAGACAGCGCCATCCACCACACAGTGTCAATCAAGGAATCCCAGGCCAAGGGCGTGCCGGTGTGGCGGCATGCGCCAAAATCGCGCGCAGCCATCGATTACCGCATGCTTGCGCAGGAGCTCATGACGAAGACTTTTTCCCAACCCTCGATCTACCACGTCGACGAGCGCGTGCTCGACCAGAACGGCAGCCCTTTGCGCGATTTTAGTTTTAACGCGGCAGGCGTTAAGGAGGTTCATCTCGTCGGCGACTTCAACGATTGGAAGGTGTCAAACGACTCACTTCTCTGGCAGAAAGAGGAGGGTGTTTGGCAAAAAAGACTTTTTCTGGGGCCGGGCCATTATCGTTATAAGTTCGTTGTGGATGGGCGCTGGGTCACCGATCCCGCGAACGATCGCATCGAACCTAATCCGTACGGCGACGTGGACTCCGTCTTCGAGATTTGAGCTCTCGCAAGAAACCGTACCGCCTCGTCCGCTCTGAAAAAATATACAACGGACACATCATCCGTCTTGTCAAAGACCGATTTATCCTAAACCGAGCCCCCAAGCAATTGGTAACCCGCGAGATTGTGCTGCATCCAGGGGCCGTGGTTATCGTGCCGTTCGTCGACAAGACTCATTTGATCCTTCTGCGGCAATTTCGCTACGCCGCGAAAGGTGACCTTTGGGAAATTCCGGCGGGAACGTTGGAGAAGGGGGAGGCGGCTCTCGGCTGCGCCAAGCGTGAGCTTGAGGAGGAGACCGGATTTCGGGCCAAGAAATGGAAATTGCTTTCGCGCTTTTTTCCGGCGCCGGGCATTTCGGATGAATTGATGACGCTTTACCGAGCCGAAGAACTGTCGCCAGGCATCAAAAATTTGGATCATGATGAGTTTATCGAACATGAGGTCGTGAGTCTCCGCGCCGCACGGCGTATGATCCGGCAGGGACATATCCGGGATGCCAAAAGTATCGTCGGTATTCTCTGGAGCAACCTTGACTGACGCTCACGCTCCCTGCCTGCCGGCAGGCAGGTATCACCGCCGGAGAAAAACCTATCGCCTCGCATCCCTCATTCTACAAACCCTTTTTTTTCTACTCTTCTCG
>JANNFA010000103.1:0-2861 GCA_031379345.1 Candidatus Omnitrophota bacterium
TGAGATGCGTGTCGAGTGGCAGCTTGGTGATCTTACGGATTGCTTTCACGATAAACGGTCCCACGGTAAGGTTGGGCACAAAGTGGCCGTCCATCACATCGATGTGCAGCATGTCGCAGCCGGCCTTTTCCACTCGGGCTATTTCTTCGCCCAGTCGGGTGAAATCGGCGGCCAAAAGCGATGGCGCAATCTTAAGTGCGTTCATTTTCTCCCAATGCCTGCCGCATCTCTTTCGAGGCGGCAAAAAAAACATAGATACCGACCATTGCGAGCATCCAATGATTCTTCCAGACGCCCAAAACGAAAAATATTATAGCAAACAAACGACCCAAAAAGACAGCGATACGGGTTGCGGTGATATACGACAACTTCGCAGAAAGGAGCGAGCGGAGCATGCGCCCTCCATCCATGGGAAAGGCGGGAACAAGATTGAACACGCCCAGCACGGGATTCACCCAAAAAACATTTGCGAACATGCGCGGCCACGTGTCGAGTCCCGGCGAAAACAAATCTTGTTTTAACCAAGACTTCATGGGGAAATAAAAAAGCGCCGCAAGGGCGAAATTAAAGAGAGGCCCTACGATGGCGACAGAAAATTCCTGCCAGGGGTCTTTCGGAATACGTGCCAATGAGGCGACTCCCCCCATCGGGTAAAGCGTGATGACGGGCACACGAATGCCAAGGGAAAGAGCGCGCAGGCTATGCGTGAGCTCATGGCCGAGGACGCAGAGAAAGACGCAAAGGACGAGCACGAACATCCGGACGCCGACCGCCCAGCCGTCCTGCCAGACCGTCCACCCAGTGAGGACAAACGGCAAAAGCCAAAAACTACGGTCTATCTCGACTCGAATCCCAAAAACTGAAAAAAATCTCAAAAGTGAAGCAGTTCCGCAAATTCTTTTTCAGATTTAGGGGGTCCCACTAAAGCCAGATTGAGTGAGGAGTGAATAAATATTTCGGCGGCCACGCGGCGGATATCCTCAGCCGTCGCTTGTTCGATCCGGTGTTGGACTTCCTCGGGCGTGCGGCAGCGGCCGAGCGTCAGGGCGTCTTCTCCCGTCCACAACATCTGGCTCATGCTATTCTCAAGACCCAGCTCGAATTGCCCCAGATAGAAGTCCTTCGCGCGGCGCAACTCGTCCGCAGGCACAAGCTCGCGCGTAAGCTTCGCAAGTTCTTTCAAGATAACCTCGATGGCTTCCTTGGGCTTCTTATTGTCCACTCCGGCCGACACCACAAACGCACCGGTCTCGTGATAGCGGCGAATGTAGGACCCGACATCATAGGCCAAGCCGCGTTCCTCGCGGACCTCATTAAAAAGACGGGAAGACATGTTGCCACCCACAACCACGTTCAAAAGATCCAGCGCGTACTCATCCTTATGCTCTTTGGGATAGGCATGCATCGCCAAAGACAGATGGGTCTGTTCCGTGCCTTTGGTAAACAGGCGCGTACGCGGTTCCTTTTGCGTCCTCTTAAAAAGAGCCGGCATGACAGGCGCTTGGGGTTTTCCGCCTTGAAAGTTGCGTTCCGTCGCACGGATGAGCGCGTCCTGATGAATATCCCCTGCCGCCACGACAGTGATACACTTCGGCCGATACTGGTCATTGCGATAGCCCTCGATGTCATCGCGCGACATGGCCCCTACTGTCTCGAGCGTGCCGGCAATGGGACGGCCAAGCGGATGCTCCGCCCAAACAATTTCCGAAAGCAGCTCATCGGCAAGCTGACCGGGCTGGTCCTGCGTCATCTTGATCTCTTCCATAATGACGGTGCGTTCTTTCACGACGTCTGCTTCTTTCATGGAGGCATTCAACACCATATCGGCCAACACGTCAAAAACGTTTTCAAAATGACGGCTTGAGATCTTTGCGAGAAAGCAGGTATGCTCCTCAGAGGTGAACGCGTTCATGCTCCCGCCCACCCCTTCGATGGATTCCTTGATCTGGTTGGCAGTGCGTGAATGGGTCCCCTTAAAAACGATGTGTTCCAAAAAATGTGAGACGCCGGAAAGACGCGGCTCTTCATGCCGGGCTCCGACACCGACCCAGATGCCGACAGCGACAGACTTCCGACCTGCCATGGGTGCGGTAACGACACGAATACCGTTTTCAATCGTTTTGATGGGGTGGGGTGTTGATTCCAATTTTAGCTCCTTGCGCGTTTAGATTCTAAATAATTTTGAAGGATGAGCGTTGCCGCCAATCGGTCACTCTCCTGCCTCTGCCTCGAACGCGACAGACCCTCTTCGATCATGAGGCGGTTTGCCTCACGGCTGGTAAGCCGCTCGTCCCAAGTCGTTACGGGAATCCCCGCAAGGACCGCTTCAAGTTTTTTGACCCATTCCAGCGTTTCAGTCGCTTTGGGACCCATGGTGCCGTTCATATTGATCGGCAATCCAACAACAACTTCCGTCACTTCCCTTTCGCGGCACAATTTTACAAGGCTATCCAGAACCTTCTGTTTTGACAGGACTTTGAGCGTCTCCAAACCTTGCGCTGTGAAGCCAAGCGGGTCCGAAATAGCCAATCCGATGCGGACGGTCCCAAAATCAATGCTAAGGATCCTCATTTTAGAGTTTTTTTGCCAATAGAGCCGCCTCTTCAGAGCGGCCCTTCGGACAGACAAGCGTGCCGCGCGAAGTCTGGACGGCGACGATTCCGGACAGGCCCAGCACGATAAGCGGAGTATTCGTCTGGTTGACCACAAGCGAATCGCTCACATCTTGATGGTAGTAGAGCCCTTCGGCATAGACCTGCTTGCGGTCGCGAGGAGATTTATCGAGCAACGTGTCCCAATTACCCATATCACACCAATCCATCACGGTCGGGACCAGCGCCACATTTGATGCCTTTTCCATC
>JANNFA010000038.1:0-8148 GCA_031379345.1 Candidatus Omnitrophota bacterium
TTAAAAATAAACGCATTTGACCAACCGGACGTCCAATCCGCAAAAGTGGCGGCCAAAACCTTTCTCGAAAAGACCAAAAAAGGCGGGGCGGTAGAGCCGGTCGTCTCCGATCGTACGCTTGAGACGTTCTGGGAAAATGCAGAGCCTGGGGATTATGCGGCCATCCTTGCTTTCCTGCCGGACCGCGAACCGCTTCGTCAGCGTCTCCTAAAATTGCGCGACACGATTCGGGAACGGACAAAACTCGCCTCGACGCTTGGTTTTGGGCCGCGTTACTTGCATTCGACCGGTCAGCTGCATAAAGGGGGTCCCGCGAAAAGTCTTTTTATCCTGATTACCTCTCCGTCTCCGGAAGATTTGCCGGTGCCTGGCGAAAATTACACCTTTGCGGGCCTAGAACTTGCCCAGGCGATGGGAGAATACGCGGCGTTGGAGAGCAAGGCGCGTTGGGTCATCCATGTGCGCTTGACCGAGCTTTCCGAAAAGGCATTGGAGGACGCCTGTGCAAAGATAGAAGCTGCGATCCAGGTTCCTATAGCGGAATGAAGTTTACACCCACCGCTATTCCTGACGTCATACTCATCGAGCCGGACGTTTTCCGCGACGCACGGGGCTCTTTTTTCGAGATCTATCGCCGGGACTTGTTCCAAAAGAATGGTATTCAAACCGATTTTGTTCAGGACAATCAGAGTTATTCATTGAAGGGTGCCCTGCGGGGGCTGCACTATCAGATCGCTCCCAAAGAACAGGCGAAACTCGTACGCGTGGTGCGTGGAGAGGTCTTTGATGTTGTGGTGGACATCCGCCCGGGTTCACGCACGTTCGGACGTTTTGTGGCTGAGACGCTGAGTGATAAGAACAGAAAGATGCTTTTTGTGCCGGCCGGATTTGCGCATGGTTATGTAACACTTTCCGACGAAGCAGAGTTTTTGTATAAAGTATCTGAGCTCTATTCGCCCTCCCATGAGCGGGGTCTTCGCTGGGACGATAAGGATCTTGGGATTCCCTGGCCGAAGCTCGACAAGGCCTATCTTCTCTCCGACAAGGACAAGCTCTATCCAGGATTGAAGAACCAGAAATGAGATTTGTCGATACGCCGGAAGCTTTTGCGGAAGTCTCCAAGCACATCCTCGCTGCTCCTTGGATCGCGATCGACACCGAAGCGGATAGTCTGCACCATTACGCCGAAAAACTCTGCCTTATCCAAGTAAGTGTGCCTGATGAGGATTATGTCATCGACCCGCTGGCCAAGATCGACCTCGCCGATTTTTTCCGTGAACTTTCCTCAAAAAACCTTATTTTCCACGCAGCGGACGGGGATGTACGTCTCATGAAAAAAGCCGCACCCTTCTCTCCAAAGCGTGTGTTCGACACGATGATCGCCGCTCAGATCCTGGGTTACGAAAAGATAGGGTTGCAAAACCTGGCTGAAAAACATTGCGGGATAAAATTATCCAAGGCCGAGCAGAAGGCGGACTGGTCCCAGCGTCCGCTGGAAGAGAAGCTGATTCGCTATGCCGTGAACGATACCCATTACCTGCGCACGATCTCGGAAACGATGCGCGAGGAACTCGTGGCCCTTGGGAGACACGAATGGCACCGGCAGCAATGTGCGAAACTCCTCGAAATGCTTGAAATGTTAAAACCCGTTGAAGATAATTCTGCGACGGCTTGGCAGATCAAGGGGACGAGGGTTCTGAAGGGGAAGGAGCTCACATTCCTGAAAGAACTTTGGTTCTGGCGCGACGGTCTGGCTCGTCAGAAGGACAAGCCTGCTTTCAAGATATTGAATTCAGAATATTTGACCGACTTGGCAAAATGGGCCGCTGAAAATCCAGGCGTGGATGTCGGCGAGTGGAAAGCAGCCCCTCGTAACGTCCGCGGCGAACACCGTCAGACCCTGAATGAACTCTTAAAACGTGCGGAGAGCTTGCCTCAGGCTGTGATGGAATTGCCTGCGAGAGAACGGCCCAGACAGCGCTGGAGCGACCGGGAGACGAAGATCATGGGTGAGCTTAAGACCGTGAGGGATAAATGTGCCGCGGACCTCAAGATCAACCCGAGTCTCATCGCGACGAATGCATTGATGGAGACGTTGGCGATAGAAAAACCAAAAGAACTTTCGGCGTTGGAATCGAAGGGGATGTTGCCCTGGCAGGTCGAAGTCGCGGGTGAAGAACTTTTAAAAAAACTTAGCGGCTGATTATTTTCCGCCGCCGAACCAACCTTTATTGCCCTCGTCTTTCTTATCGCGAGGGGGGTCGATGAGATCACCGTCTTCCATATCTTTCGCCACCGCATAACCGCCGACGAGTCCGCCTGCAATGAGCGCGGCAGCACAACCGGATAAGAGGGGAGTCGCGAGGATGACAAAAAGAAGCAGCCATGGAGCTGGACCGACGAGACGCCTTGGTTTCATAGTCAATAATTTAGCACAATGGTATAATCGAAGTCTATGGGTTCAATCGACTTAAAGCATATTGCCCGCCTGGCCAGGCTCCACCTTTCGGACGAGGAATTAAAGTTTCTCGAGACGCAGGTATCCCAAATACTGGCGTTCGTGGAGAAGTTGGGTCAGGTAAAGGGGTTGGAAGGCGTCGAACCCACGAGCCACCCGTTTGCCGTCTCCAATGTGTTCCGTGACGATGTGCCCCAGTCCTCGCTCAATATTGAAGAGGTCCTCAAGCATTCCCCCCAAGCCAAGGGCCGCTTCTTCCAGGTCCCCAAAGTGATCGAGGATAAGAACTGACCTTGGATCTTTCACGTCTTACTATTTCAGGACTTGCTGAGCGTTTGCGTAAGAACGAATCTACGCAAAAAGACGCGCTGGAGGCGCTTTCGAAAAGTATCCGCGAACGCGACACCGATGTGCGCAATATCAGAGCCTATGTTCCTCGTGAAGCAATCAAGCCCATTCATCGGAAAGCGGACCGCAATTCTCCGCTTTGGGGGGTCCCCATCGCGATGAAAGACAATATTTGTGTCGAGGGCCTCGAAGTCACCTGCGCTTCCAATATCCTGAAAGGGTTTGTTTCTCCGTACAATGCGACTGTGGTCGAAAAACTGCTCGATGCCGGAGCGGTCATCTATGGACAGACTAATCAGGACGAGTTTGCCTTCGGTTCGAGTTGCGAGACCTCTTGTTATGGCCCCACACGCAATCCGCGCGATCCCCAATGTGTTCCGGGCGGTTCGAGCGGCGGCTCCGCCGCAGCGGTGGCGGACCACACGGCGATCGCGGCGCTGGGTTCCGACACGGGCGGCTCTATTCGCCAGCCGGCGGCTTTCTGCGGCGTGGTGGGCATCAAACCCACCTATGGACGCGTGTCGCGTTACGGCCTCGTCGCATTTGCATCTAGCCTCGACCAGATCGGGCCCATTACCAAGGACGTGCGCGACGCTGCGATTCTTTTAGGAGTCATTGCGGGTCACGACCCAAAGGATTCCACCACAGCCAATGTTCCGGTGCCCGACTATACATCATTCCTGGGGAAGTCCGTGAAGGGAATGAAGGTGGGTAAGCCGAAAGAATATTTTGAAGCCGGCCTGACCCCGGAGGTCGCCAAGAGCATCGAGGAGTCCTGTGCGGCATTGAGATCACTCGGCGTTGAGATCGTCGACGTGTCCCTGCCGCACACGCAATATTCGGTGAACGTGTATTACATTGTGGCGCCCTCCGAGGCGAGCTCAAACCTCGCCCGATTCGATGGGGTGCGTTTTGGACACCGCTCGAAATCATCTGCGACCTTGCTCGATTTATTCGAAAAGTCACGCGGAGAGGGTTTTGGCGCGGAAGCCAAGCGGCGCATCATCCTTGGCACCTACAGCCTCTCGAGCGGTTACTATGACGCCTATTATCTCAAAGCCATGAAGGTACGCACCAAGATCAAGCAGGATTTCGACGACGCGTTCAAAAAAGTAGACGCCATCCTCACGCCGACGGCCCCCAGCGGCGCTTTCAAACTCGGGGAAAAGACCGCGGACCCTCTCCAGATGTATCTTTCCGATATTTTCACGATCTCTGCGAACTTGGCCGGCGTGCCTGCGATCTCTCTGCCCTGCGGCATCGTCCAAAAAAATCTTCCTGTCGGGTTGCAGTTCTTGGGACGGCCGTTCGAGGAAGAAAAACTATTTCAATTGGCCTACGCTTTTGAAGAAGCTACCGGCTGGCACAAAAAATTGGGGAACGTCTCATGATCCCGACCATCGGGCTGGAAGTCCATGTTCAGCTCGCGACCCGCACAAAGATTTTTTGCGGATGCGCCGTGGAGTTTGGAGCCCCGCCCAATAAAAATGTATGTCCGGTCTGTCTCGGTCTTCCCGGGGCTCTGCCGGTGTTAAACCGAGAGGTCTTCGGGCTGGGTCTTCGCGCGGTGCTGGCACTGGGGGGTGAGGTTTCCTCTGTCGTGAAGTTTGACCGTAAAAATTATTTTTATCCGGATCTTCCCAAGGGCTATCAGATCTCGCAGTTCGCGCATCCCTTGGGTGTCGGAGGTTCTGTGGAAATAGACGCGGGAGGCAAGCCCAAGGCGGTGAGACTCAACCGCTTGCATTTAGAAGAAGACGCAGGAAAGCTTTTGCATGACCAACTCCCAGATTCGAGTGTGGTGGATTTAAACCGTGCTGGCACGCCTCTGGCCGAAATTGTGACCGAGCCCGATCTGGACTCCGCGGAGGAAGCCTATCAATATCTCACGACGCTGAAAGCCATCCTGCGCTCCGCCGGCGCTTCCGAATGTGACATGGAAAAGGGTCAATTGCGCTGTGACGCAAACATCTCTGTCCGAAAAAATCCCTCGGACCTTTTAGGAAAAAGGGTCGAGGTCAAAAACCTCAACTCTTTTAAGGCAGTCCGTCTGGCCATCCTGCATGAGATCACCCGGCAGTCCGCGGCGTTGGAAAAAGGGGAGAAGCTGGTCCAGGAGACGCGTCTCTGGGACGACGAAAGGCAGAAGACCTTTACCATGCGCTCCAAAGAGGACGCGCACGATTACCGTTATTTTCCGGAGCCCGACCTCGTGCCATTTTTTGTGAAGAAAGAGGACGTGGAAAAGGTGCGTGCCTCGCTTCCCGAAATGCCGAAGGCGAAAGAGGATCGTTTTATCAAGCAGTACGGTCTCACGACTTACGATGCAAAGACCCTGAATCTCGAAAAAGAGACGGCGGATTATTTTGAATCCTGCGTCAGGCAGTACGCCCAGCCAAAAAGCATCGCCAACTGGCTCACTGGCCCCGTTGCCGCGTACTTAAATGCGAACCCTGTTTCATTCAAGGAGCTTGGTCTCAGGGAAGAATGGCTGATTGAGATGGCGCAGCTCGTCGAAGGGGGAAAGATCAGTTTCCAGGCTGCGAAAGAAAAACTTTTCCCGGAGGTCATTGCCCTAAAGAAGCGTCCGCAAGAGGTGATGAAGGAAAAAGGCCTTGAGCAGGTTTCCGATGATTCCGCCCTGGGTTCATGGATCAAAGAAGCGATCGAGGCGAACCCTAAAGTCGTCGCCGATTACAAAGCAGGCAAGGACACGGCCGCGATGTTCCTTGTCGGGCAGGTGATGAAGAAAAGCCAAGGCAAGGCCAACCCCGTGAAGGTCAAAGAATTGATGGCTTCGAAACTAGCCGAATCAAACTAAAGATCTTCCTTCCATGAAAAAAACCTATCTCTATTTTTTTGCGGCCGCGCTCGCCTCCGGGACTTTATTCGGATGGCTGGTTCCGGCGTCCGGCAAGAACGGATTCCAAAAGGAACTCGCCACACTCTCGACCGTTGCGGGTCTGGTGGAAACGAGCTATTTCCAGGAGGTGCCGGCGGAGCGCCTTTTTCGCGGAGCGGTGAATGGCCTTTTGAAAACACTCGATCCTTACAGCCTGTACTTGGATGCAAAGACCTACCAGGAGTTCAAGGGCGACAATGAGGGACGTTTCGCCGGCACCGGAATGGAAGTGAGCGTCAAGGGCGGTGTGCTTCACATCATCGCGCCGCTCGACGGCTCTCCAGCGGCCGAGGCGGGCCTGCGCGCCGGGGATGTCCTCGCCAAGATCGACGGGATCGTGACCAAGGACATGGCCTTGATGGATGCGGTCCAGCGGCTGCGCGGCGTACCCGGCAGCACGGTCCTTTTAACGGTTGTACGCGATGAGGAACCCATGCCTCTTGAGCTGAAGGTCGTGCGCCGTGTTCTCGATGTCAAAGGGATCCGCGAAGCGAAGATACTAGAGGAGGGCGTCGCTTACATTCGCATCGCCGAATTTCAAAAACACACCGCTCAAGATTTCGCCGACGCGGCGAAGACCCTTGGGCTGAACAAGGGACAGGGTCTTGTTATCGATCTGCGCAACAATCCCGGCGGTCTGTTGGAGGCAGCCGTCAAAGTAGCCGAAAATTTTATTCCAAAGGGAAAGAGCATCGTTTTGACCCGCGGCCGCATCCAAAAAAAGAGCCGCGTGCTTGTTTCTCACAACGAAACACCTTTAAAGCCAGGCCCGGTCGCGGTGCTTGTGAATAAAGGGAGCGCCTCCGGTTCTGAAATACTAGCAGGTGCTTTGCAGGACTACGGATTGGCGCGCCTCTTCGGCCGCAAGACCTACGGCAAGGGTTGTGTCCAGACACTGACCCCGCTTCCGGACGGCTCCGCCGTGCGTATCACCACGAGTCTTTATTACACGCCGATGGGTCGGCTCATCCATGAGATCGGAATTTTACCCGACGAAGAAATTGTGGAAGACCCAAAATCAGGCGAGGACCGGGCGCTCATTGCCGCTTTAAACTGGATCCGACGGACGCTGTCCGACGGGGAGGTATTAGCGGCTAATGCCTCCCCGGGGGACGGCGTCCGGTGAACCGACAGCTTAAAATTTTTCTTTCAGTCCTGCTTGTCGTGGCCGTGACGGTCTTTATCGCGCGCGTATTCTGGCCCAAACCGTCCCCGAAACCGCGGCACAAACCGCCTGTAAAGGCGGGGGTTGTCAAAAAGAAGACGCCCGCGACGCTCCCGCCCCGCATGGCCATCATCCTTGATGATTGGGGAATGAACGTCTCGCTCGTCGACGATGCCGTCGCCGTGGGGCGGCCCCTGACGCTTTCGGTTCTGCCGCATCTGGCGCACAGCCGCGATGTGGCCGAAGCCGCGCATGCGCAGAAGCTGGGAGTCATGCTCCACATGCCTATGCAGGCTAAAAGTCTCAAAGCGCCCCGGGAGCCACGCACCATCCGCATCGTTTCCACCGACGAAGAGATCCTGGATTATCTAGACCAGGCGCTGGCGAACATCCCGTACGTGGAAGGCGTGAACAATCACCAAGGCTCGGCTGCCACGAGCGATACGCGGGTGATGCACACCGTGCTTCGGCACCTAAAAAAGAAAGATCTGTTTTTTGTGGATAGCCGTGTCATCGCCACGAGCGTCTGTGAGAAAGAGGCGGAGGGGATAGGTGTTCGATTCACAACCCGCGACGTATTTATTGACAATGTCGCGACGGTTCCGGCGGTGATGGGTCAGCTTCGGGAGGCGGTCCGCATCGCTTTGAAACGGGGGAGGGTGGTTGTGATCGGGCACGACAAAAAACCCACGCTGGAAGCGATCAGGCAGATGGTGCCTGAGATAGAGAAGAGCGGTGTGAAGATCGTTTCCATCAAAGAGCTTCTTCAATGATCACCCTTGGCATCGAGACCTCCTGCGACGAGACGTCCGTTGCTGTGTTAAAAGACGGACACAAAATTCTTTCCAATGTCGTCTATTCCAGTTTAAAAGAACACAAGCCCTACGGCGGGGTGGTTCCCGAGATCGCCTCCCGTTCACATCTGGAGGTTTTTTTGCCCTGTCTGCGAGCCTCTCTCAAAAAAGCCCGCACTTCTCTTAAAGACATCGATCTTGTTGCAGTTACAAAAGGTCCCGGTCTCATGGGTTCCATTCTTGTGGGGTTGTCTGCCGCAAAAGCGCTTTCTTTTTCGCTAAAAATTCCTCTAATCGGCGTCGACCATGTCCTCGCGCACGCCTATGCGGCATTTCTAGAGGACCCTAAGCTCCGTTTTCCGTGCTTGGGCCTCGTGGTTTCAGGCGGGCATACCCTGCTCCTTAAGATGGAGAGCCCGCTTCGGATGCGTGTTCTGGGCAAGACGCTGGATGATGCCTCCGGAGAAGCCTTTGATAAAGT
>JANNFA010000041.1:0-2518 GCA_031379345.1 Candidatus Omnitrophota bacterium
CGCGCGGTCTTTTACCGCCTGTAGGATCAGGAGATCAGTAAGATTGATGACGGGCGCTTTTTCGGCGCTAGCCACAAGATTGTCAAGTGAGAGCTTTGCCTCGCTCTCTTTCTTGACGATGACCTCTCCCCTATTTTCATAGGAGGCCTCTACTGCTGATTTTAGTTGACTGCCGCCCGCTCCAAATAAAAGAGAGATGTTCGCTTCAATATCGCTGTAAGAAGCGACCAGTCGCTGGATGTAGAGCCCCGTCATCAGGCGGAGGTTTTCTAAAAGGAGAACGTTCGTTGGGTCTGCCACGGCAACTTTTAAAGCATTTGCATGGCGGAAAAGCGGCAACACATGGTTCTTGCGGCAAAAATCTTCGGCGAGTATCTTGTTCAGTTCTTGGTCCCCTGCCGGGCTCAGCATGTCCGACTCGCGCGAGGCGTATGGGATATTCAGCGTCTTGGAGAGCGCTAGCGCCAGGTCCTTGTCAGACACGGCCTTGTCCTTGATCAGGATAGCCCCAAGCTGTTGCTCAGGGTTTCTTCTTTGGGTTTCGATGGCTGTTTGCAGTTGCTCCTGCGTGATCAAGCCTTCGTGCAGAAGGATCTCGGCCAGCTTTATCGAGGTGGAAGAGCTCTGTCCGGTCGTGGCCATGGTGTTTGCGTTATTTCTTCGGGTTCATGGAGTCCAGGGTCTGCGAAATCTTGCGGTCCACGACCTGCGGAGAAAGCGAGTCAAGGGCCTGCGTCATCTGTTTTTCCACGATCGGGTTGGAATACCGTTGTTCCGAGTCACGCACAAGGGACTCTTCGCGCGTGAAAAACTGCTGCTTGGTTTTTTCAAAGCCCTCAAACGAGACTGCCATCGAGTCCATCTCTCGGTCCATGAACTGGTCCAGCAAGCGGCGAACCGCGACATCTTCGCCCCGTGCGGTCGCGCTTGGGTTGCCCAAGCTTGTTGCTCCTCGCACGATGTGGGGCGTAACAAAGACGACCAATTCGCGGTCACGGTCGTTGTTGGAATCGTAATAAAAGGCTTTTCCCACCAAAGGAAGATCTCCCAAAAAAGGAACTTTTCGTTTTTGGAAATTGCCCTGCCCATCAATGAGCCCCCCAATGACAAGTGTTTGGTCGTTTTTTACGCGCGCCATCGTTCGCACCAGACGTGTGGTGGGATCGGAGCGCCCGGCGACGGTGTCGGAGCTAGACACGGTTGAGACGGAAGGCTCAAGAAACAGAGAGACCGTGTCATCGGCGTTTATTTGCGGGGTCATGCGCATGTTGACACCGATTTCGGAGCGTTCCGCGGAAGTCGTTTCGGCGCCCGTGGCCGCGTTCGTGTTGGTGTTCTCACCGATCGCGGCGTTGGTGATGAGTTTGATGGAAGCGGCCTCGTTGTTTTGGGTCAGCACGCGCGGTCGTGCGAGGATCTTCGTCTTGTTGTCGTTTTGAATGAAATGCAGCGTCGCGGCAAAGTCATTGGCGTTGATGGTCCCGAAGGACATCGTGCTCAGGCCGCTTGCGTCCCCAGCGGCGCCGCCCACAAAATCTGCGAGAGTCTGGCTGGTGACCGGTGCGGCGGTGATCTCCGCCTTGCGGCCTGCCCTGAAGGGGAATGTCGTGGTTCGGAAGCCTCCCGCGACGCTGCCCAATGAACCGTTCGTTCCGCCCCATTCGATACCCACATTGCTGATTAAGGTTTTTGAGACCTCCATGATGTGGACTTCCAGGATCACTTGGGAGGGGGGGACATCCACCTCCGCAAGCACCCTCTCGATGGAGGCGATGGATTCCTCGGTATCGGTGATAATAAGGCTATTTGTGGCGAGGTCCATCGTCACCTTGCCCTGTGCGCTAAGAAGTTTTTCGATGATCTTATCGGCGCCGCGAGCTGCGGACGTTCCGCTGCCCGAAGAAGAGCCCGACGAAGAGCCCGACGAAGAGCTTGAGCTGCTGGTCGAATCTGCAGAGGACTTTTGAAGGTCGCTGACCGTTACCTGGCCCCCAATATCGAGAGGAGAGCTGGAAAGACGCATATACTTTAGACGTATCACCCTTGTCACTAGGTCGGCAGCCTTGGTTTTGGAAGCAGGATAGACGATATAAATATCACTGCCCGCTTTTTTTGAATAGCTAAGTCCGTTAGCGGTCACAATCGAATCCAGCGCATCTTTGGGGGTTACATTTTCAAAGTAGACCGTAACCTTCTTGGATTCCACTTCCTGACTGGCAATAAAATTGAGTCCCGACTGCTGAGAGAATAAAAGCAGCACATCTTTCAGAAGAACGCCGTCAAAGCTCATGGATATTGTGTCTGAGGACGAGGCAAAATTAATATCAGTCGGAACCTCTGCGCGATTTTCCTCGGCTGCCCAAAGGAGTGATTCTCGAGTGAAGACAAACGATAAGGTAAGCAGCAAATAGATCGCAGTGTTTTTGAGAAACGAACAATTTTTTTGTAGTCTCATAGGGCGGTTTTTCCTTTTATCGGTTGCATCGGCCGGCTAAGAAGGACTTCCTTTTCGCCGAAC
>JANNFA010000111.1:0-20104 GCA_031379345.1 Candidatus Omnitrophota bacterium
GCGGTCAATTATCTATGGGACGTATTGCGCACTATTTGGAGACATCACCCCTCTTTAGTCTGACCCAGAGCCTCGCGCATCATTATCTGGCCGTCGGATTTTTTATCAGAAAAGTTTCGGTTGTTGTCGCTATTTATTCGGTATTGTTCTTTACCCTCCTGGTTGGTGTCAGCGGTTTTGCGTCATTTCCGAATGAACTGTTGTACGCCTCTCTGGGTATTTTTCTGTTTGGCCAGGCGATTACCTCCACCGGCCTGACGCAACTTATGATCGAAAAACCATTCTTTAAAGCTATGGGGATGTTCTTTGGGATGATCGTTTTGATGGCACCATTTTTCATGGCAAATATATTTACATACGCGTTTGGAGTCTCCACGGCATTGATCGGGATCGGTTTTTATGTGGCGACCGGACGCGGCTTTGGACTCAGCCACAATCCGGTTCTGGGCTTGGTAAAATCCTTTGGCCGCTCTCACATTATCAAGGGGATTCTGGGCACGCTCATCAGCGCTCTGGCGATCGTTATTTGGTGGAATCCAACTCTCTGGTTTACGGCGCCATTTGTGATGACCATGATCGCTGCGTGGACGGTCCCATTTGCGGCGAATCGCGGCGCATTCCCTTTCATGTCGGGCCTGCCTGACCGCAGTTTCATCAATTTATTCAGCATGGATAAGCAAACCAGACAAAAGGCGCGTCAAGTGATCGCAAGTGCATATCAAAATAAGATATACACAGATTTCTTCAGACAAGATCGTTATGAAATGTGGCAATACTTGAAGGATTCGTACGGGCTTGGAGCCATCCAGCCATTTGCAATACGTCGGTTGTTGACCAACCGAGCGCCCGGGGAGGATGGTATTGATCGCAGCGAACGTGGCGGGATCATAGGCCAAAAAAGGGCTGAGGCGTTTTCCGAGATCGCATCTGGAATAAAAAATTCAATTTTGCATGGATGGAAATATAGGTACATTCAAGTTGATGGGATGCCTATCAAAGCAGATATTAACCGAAGAGAAAGCCAGCGGTTAGAAGTAAAATTGTCAGCGATTATTGATGATGCAAATGCTTCTAACGAAGATAAGGTCGCAAAATCAAGTAAATTGTTAAGCGATAAAAAATACATTGAGATTTTAAACGTCGCGAAAGGCATAATTGGTACTAAATATCCCAAGATGAAACTCACCAGTTTCAAAACACTCGATGAAATCAAATTGTTGGTAGAAGAGCTGCGTAATTTCCCCGGGGAGAAATGGTTTATAGACTGGGGCCGTATTGGAGATAGCGCGGTGCACACATTGGCTTATTTATCATGGATTTTATTATTTGGGCCAATCCGGATGGCGCTGTATCTTACGGAAAAAAGAGCGGACCATCGCGCTTCAGAGTTAATGTCCAAATCAAAAACTTATATGACATATTTTTCAAGCCCCTATTCCACTAAAGGCTTTAATAAAGCAAATGTTTATTTCTTACCGGCCAATTTTGATACCAAGGCGTATTTTGAATTTGCAAAACAGTGGGGAAAAAATAAAGCACCGATTGTTATTTCGGGCGGCCGTGGACGGGCTGCTGATATGCTTAAAGAATATATGCAGAAGTACTTGGTCGCTATGCGGCCGGAAGATAAGGCGCGAGAAAAATTGGAGCGGCTACTGGAGGGAGCCGAGACAAGCGAAGCGCAGATCATCGAATTCATTTTCAATCACAGTGGAATTCCGAGCGAAGGAAATATTTATCTTGAAACGACGTCGACAAATACAAAAGAAAACCTTATTAAGAGCCTTCCTCTCATCAAACGGATCATCGCAGATAAAGAGATACAAAATCCGCAGATCCAGATCGTCACGATCCCATTCCAGAACCTTAGGACCCACAGAACTGCGCTTAAGCAATGGGCAAATGAAATATCAGGCGGCTGGAATATCAAAACCGAATCTTCCTATTTGCTAAACGAAGACGCATTTACACTGGATAACGGTAATTGGGATCATGGAAAGATAGTCACGTTTTTTAAAGAATTTATAGGAGTGCCTAATAAAAAATCGGCAGTGAGAGAACCTGGATCTCCGAGAGGAGAGATGGAAAAAATCATCGCTTATACGGCTCAAGGTGATGTGGAGCCAGTCAGATTTATCGAAACGCCATGGGGCGTGAAAGATAAAGGTGCATCCATACAAAATGCCGTAAATAAGGTGGCGACATTACGAGAAAAGGAATTTGCGCAATACTTAGCAGCAGTCGAAACAGGTAAGCATAGTGATTTAATATCTCAGGGAGCGCGACTGGCGGATACGGCAACCGATCGAAACGCTATCCGGTCATTTTCCGCTGCCGAGCCGCTTATTGCGTTTCTTTCGATGCCGCGTGCGACCGATGGCGCCGCCGCTGTTCCGGATGTTTTCCTTATTCCGGGTCACCACGATCTGAAAACCTATTTCAAGTTTGTCGAACTTTGGAAAGGCCTGACGCAAAACGGGAACAACCCCATCCCCATCGTGGCAGCGGCATGGAGAGGGCGAGAGACTCAGACTTTGTTCGATATGGTAAAGCAGCACTATGCGGGCAAGCTTTCCGCAGAGAGGGCGGCGGAGCTTGAGTGGCTGACAAAGAATCCTGATACGGGCGAATCTCAGGTGATCGAGTTTCTCCTGAACCAGGAAGGCATCCCCTCCGAATTAAACGGAGAAAGGATCATCACACTCGAGAATACCTCCACGAATACTGTTGAGAATATAGCGAATAGTCTCCCCATCCTTGAACAAATTCTAGGAGACAGGCCTGCCACTGTACAGATCATCACACAGCCGGTGCATAATCTCCGGACCTATCTTTTTGGCTTGAAACAGTTGGAAGCTCCCGTCAAAGAGAATGGCTGGAAGATCAAAGCCGAGCCAATGTATGCCTTGGATATCGATCAGTTTCGCACGTTCGGGGGCCAGATAGACCATGAAAGGCTGGCGTTCCGGACACTCGCTTTCGCGTTCGGATATCCCGCCTCCTATCATGCCGGCGAGTCGCTTGAACGTCGCAGTGAGATCCAAGGCATTCTTGATTACGGCCAAAAAGGCCTGCTTGAATCGTATGATTTTTCACAGACGCCATGGAAGACCGGCGAAGGGGCTCTAGCGGCTGTGCGGGATTTTCAAGCTACTTTTTCCAGCTATCTTCGGGCTTTAGATGATGAGGCCGAAGTGGGTGTCGAAAACAACGGAACGAAGGCTCTTTTGCCGGCGACCGCAGTCAAGGTCTATTGGTCTTCCTTCCGCGCTCCCATGGCTACCAAGGGCGGCTGGGAAGCGACAGCCGACATGCATCCAGGATACGCTGGGCATCTTGAACGCGAGCGTCGTATCGTGGAAAACATCCGCCAAGAACTTGCTGGCCGGACAGACGGGGTGGTCGTGGAGTTCCTTGCCGGAAAAGGGCGCTTGGCGATGGAAACCGCCCAGTTGGAAAATGTGGGCGAACTCATCGTCATCGACATCAATAAAGACGCGTTGGCCGAACTTGAATCAAGGTATAGCCAGCTTGAACAGCTCCGGAATGAGGGAAACACTCCCCATTTAGCGCGTCTCACGATCATTCAGGGCGATGTCTACAGCGCGAGGTTGCAACAAGAGATACGGAAAAAGGTGCCCGCCGCCGATATTATCGTGATTAACGATGCGATGATGCATCTACCCTATCCGAAGAGTTTCCTTGATCTAGTTTGGGTTACGCTGAAACCGCAAGGTCTTTTTATAGGGAACACACTTACATTGCGGTCAAATCTCACATTGCAAAAAATAATTGAAGATACTCTGATGAAATTTGAATGGGGGTCAAAATGGTCGCCCGCCTTCCATTTCCTGATGCCGCGTGTAATGAAATATTTTGTAAACTTGATTCCAGAACAAAATCTAGAAATGTGGGTGGATAAATTTAAATTCAGGACGCATGCGATGACCCGACCGGAGATGACAGGTCTCTTCAAAGAACTGTTTGTTCTCGAAAGCCTTACGCAGTCCAGGGCGGGAAGGATTTATTGGGATTTTAAAGCGCGCTCGGTGGGCCAAGAGGTTCAGGGTGCCAGGCTGGCCGCCTCGACCGCGAAGCCGGAGATGACGGTCGCGTTCGTCGGGATGGAGAGCGGGAATCGCCATATGCCGAGGGCGGGTGGGCAATTCCTTTATATGCGCGATGTGGCGCAAAATCTGGCGAACGGAAAAACGCGCTCGGTTGTTATTTCTCCGAATTTTGTGAAGCAATCGGATGGACGCCATGTGGATTGGAGCGGTTCCAAGGTTTATGATGTCGAGGTTCCCATAGGACGTGGGACCTATCCCCTCCAAGTGATCCGCGTCCAGGAAAACAATGTCACCTACTTCTTCTTGCATGACCCGAAAGGTCACATTTTCCAAAAACTCTATGACAGTGACAATTCACTCAAGGGTTTAGTGGAAGCGATCATTCTTTCCAAAGCGCCGTTTGAGATCCAGAAAAAGTTGCGATCTATCGGGGACGATCTAAAGATTGACGTGATCCACGCCAATGACTGGCAAGCCGCCTTGGCGCCAGTTTATCTTAAGACGGTCTATCAAGAGGAGTTCAAGGACACCGCCTCGGTTCTTACAGCCCATAACATGGGGTATGTCGGAGCGTTTAATGGGTACATGTTTGTCCCGCCTTCCGAGTTTGCGTTGCTTGCCTATTTAGAAAAAAATAAGGTGCTACGCGCCGGGAAGGATGGGTGGGAAGAACGGGATGGGGCTATTTTACTGCATACAATCAAGGACCATGCAGCCCCCTACTCAACCGACAATCTATTCAATTTGCCGCAGAGCATCGTGACGAATGCCGAAGATGGCATCGAATACTTTACCGAGTTCAGCAAGACGGGACATAAGGTCGCGCTCCTTAAGGGAATGCAATACGCGGACATGCTCAACGCGGTCAGTGAAGGGAATTTGAGAGAGATCGCGGAACCCGGCACCGGAGGCGTCGCGAGAGGGTTTGACGGGATAGTCCGCAGAATGCGTGACGGAAACAGAGCCACGGCTGTTTTTAACGGTCTTGAGGTGGCTTCTCCTTTTAAGGTCACTGAGATAGACGGAAAGGGCAGGAAGCAGCAGAAGCATATGGATGTCAAAAAAATTAGTCAGATGCGGTCGCTATGGAAACATGAGCTGTTGGCAAAATTAGGCCTGAGCGCCGGGCCCGAACAAGCCGACCCATTTGTTGCCGTCATGACAGGGCGTTTAGTTTCCCAAAAAGGGTGGGAGCACTTAATCGCCATCGTTCCGCAAGTGGCCCGGGAAAACAGCGGACGCTCACAAAAACTCCGCATTATCGCGACCGGCGATCCTGCACATAACGATCCCTATGGGATTCAACTGCAGGCAAGGCTTAAGGAACTCACGGCGCGCTACCCGGATGTTTTTACGTACTTTCATTGGAATCCCCACCTTGAGGAGGATCTATACAAGGGAGCGGATGTTTATTTGATGCCATCCAACTATGAGCCGGCGGGTCTTTCCCAGCAATGGGCGGCGGTCATGGGAGCCATTGTCATCGCTCCCTACACGGGAGGATTGATCGATTTCTTTACCCAAAAATGGGGAGGGATCGGGACCCATTATTCGAATAAGGACCCGCAAAACGGACTCGCAAATGCGTTGGCAGAAAACTTCAAAACATACTCTCAAAATCCGGAGGCCTGGGAAGCTCTCGTTCAAAAACAAACATTGTACAACGCATCTTGGAAACAGCGCATGCGTGCTTATCGGGAAGGTGTTTATCAGGTAGCGCTCGATCGAGTCCGGGGCATCGAAAACGAGACGCCTTCGACGGATGCGAGGTTGGCGGAGGAAAAACGAGTAGTCAGTGGTCAGGCGTCAGTAGTCAGGGTGGAGATTTCAGGCTTAGACGCAGGTGGGTTCGGTGCCGCTAACACCGCGCTGACCCAGGCTTTGGGTCGGATGGCATCCAATTTTGATATCCAGTCGGCAGTCGGTGAACTCCAAGCTGGTGCAATAGATCGTGATACGGTCCGAGTGGATTGGAATAGTTCGACAGATGCTTCGGAGGTCGCTGGAAAACTCCTGGATATTCAACGTCACCTTCAAAAGGAACAGGCGGTGGCTGCCAAGACTATACGCTCACTTCTATCCGGCTCCATAAATGAGGCCGAAGCCATTGAGATGCTCAGGGGTGACCTGCGCTTGCTCGCCGCAGAAATTCCTATCGTCGATAGGGTGCGGCTCTATCGCTCGGATGCCGGATTGTTCCTTGGCACGGACGGGCGCTTGGTTATGGCGACACCGGAAGAAGTTACCGCCGGCATAGAAAAAATTCTTAACAGCGAGACTCCCATAGATTCCAAGGTCAGTGGATTGCGGTCTATTCTTTCTCAAGTGGTGCGCATTCTAGGTGTTCCAAGTAATAACGGTCTATTTGCGGAGAAGACTGAGAGCGTTCTGAAAGCGGTCCGAAAAGCGGTATTCACTCCGTACGCGAACGAATTGGCCAAGTTGAGTGATGTGGCTGGAGATTTCACAATGGTTATCTCTGCCGAGACTTATCGCCGCGATCCTGAAGCGGTCCGGGAAGAGGTAATGGAAAACCGCCTGAAGGTTCCGAACGCGCGCTTCCATCTCGTGTTGGCGATGGAAACGAATGATAAGGCGTTCTCAGAGGATGAAATAAAGGAAGCCGGCTTCGAGCGCGTCATCACGGTAGGCGAGGATAGGAATAAGGACCTGAGCTACCTGACATCTGCCGATGATGTCTTATTTAAGAATCCGCTTATTGTTCTTGCGGAAGAGGGTGGATTGCACATCCAGAAGGCCGGAGAAGAAAAAGCCAAGTTGCTGACTCTCCAGGTGGCGCGTGGCAGTGAAGGGGCAATTGGAACCGCCACGGCGGCGATGGTGTTGATCCTGTCTCATGGGAAGGCGATTTTGCCCAGGGTGACGGAGTCGAAGGATGGCCTATTCATTATCGAGCCCCTGTCGGCAATTTTGAATGGGCTCTTAAAGATGATAGAGATTCAACAGCAGACAGTGGGTAGCTCGGCGTGAGCTCGTCTTCTCCTCCGGGCCGCGGACAGGTATGCCGCGCTCCCTCCGGAGAAGACGAGCTCACTTTATCGGGTAACCCGAGCTTGGCTCCTTGTTAGGGAGCGCTTATTATTGTTAAAAGGCTCCATATATTTATAATTTAAAAAATGACTGCAACCCCTTGAAACAGCTAGGGTTGTTGGGCATAATCAATCTACTATTCCCTGGGAGAGCTTCATGCATGAGAAGCAATAAGAAACATTTTCTAAGACTTTTTTCATCATTTTTAATACTGACATTTGCCTTCGAACAGCTTGGGTTCGCGGCGGGTGATTTAAAGCCCATCCGTTTCTCTTCCGCGTCCGAGAAGATCCATCTTTCCTATTCCATTCCGTCCTCCGTCGCGAGAATAGAAGATTCTTTCAAAGCCCCGTCCGGATCTAAAACGGTTTTCCTTTTACAAGATGCGCACACGAACGAATCCGGTCAGTTGAATCTCGCGGGCACGCTGGATGTGCTTATGAGGAATGAAAAGGAGATTCGGTACGTTTTTACCGAAGCGGCCGTGGGGGACAATTCGCTGTCGGTTCTGCGTTCTGCTAAACCGCTGGCCGAGAGACAGAAGCTGGCGCGCCTCTATATAAGGAAGGGCCTCCTGCATGGCGTCGAATATCTCGACCTGACCTCGGAGCACACTTTCACGATCTGGGGCGTCGAAAATCCGGAACTCTATGTGAAGTCGCTCGAGAATTACCGCGCGGTCGCCAAGGACCGGGAGCGCTTTGAGGCCTATCTCAAAAAGATACGCGCGGCGCATGAGATGCTTTCAAACCGCCTCCTTTCACCTGCCTTAAAATCACTTTTGGCTGATTCCGAAGCCTTCGAATCTGGCAAGCTCTCCCTGACCGATTACTTTGAATACCTCTCTCGTGAAGCGACGCTCTTCCATGTGGATATGAGCGGGTTTAAGTCGCTGACTTTGATGCGCGAGCTCAAGGCGCGTGAAACGGTCATTGATTTTGAAAAGGCCAATCAGGAAGAGGCTAAAGCGGTTGAATCTTTGTCTTTGGAAGACCGGCAGACCTTGAGTGAAGTTTCTATAAAGGCGGGGGCATCGACCCTTTCAAGCGGCCTTGAGGATCCCAAAGAGGGTTACTTCGCGCTTTTAGAAGAGAAACTTTCCGGAAAGGGTGCGGAGTATCCCGAGCTCTTCAAATATTTCGACTATATGAAGGCCGCGAAGAAGATCGAGGCGGCCCATATTCTGGATGAGATGAAGAAGCTCCAAGCTTCCGTGTTTGACGCAGCGGCCACTTCCGAGGATGAGAAGACCTTCATCGGCGTCTCACGGATGATACGCCTTTATGAAAAGCTCTTCCGCATGACGATGGTGCCCTCCGAATACGCGGAATACAATTCACTGAAGGCCAGTCTCGGGGTCGAGCGCCTCACGGGCTTCCTGAATAAAAAGATCATGGACTTGGGCACTTATTACGACCGGGCGCTCTTCCTCGAGTCCGGGTATGAGGACATGCTCAAATCCTGCGAGAGTTTCTACGACCTGACGCATGAGCGAGACCGCTCTTTCATCGAGAACATGATGAAGAAAATGGATGAGACCTCTCAGAAAAAGGCCGCTCTTATCACAGGCGGTTTCCATACGGCGAATTTGAAGGTCCTTCTCCGAGAGAAAGGGATCTCGTATGTGTCGCTCATGCCGCAGGTCGTTAGCGAAACCAACCAGGCCAATTACGAAAAGATCCTCTTAGGCCAGACATTCTCGGGATCAGCCCTAATTGCACTGCCGACAGCGTCTACGATGTTGATGCCAACACTGGAAGGCTATTCTATTCACGGGGGAGCCCAAGTTCTTCCCACAAACAACGGCGCCCGCATGGCTCTCGAACAATTTGTTGCAGTCAGAGACTCACATTCGATCACGCAGCCGACAAGCGTCATATTAAAAACCTCCGGCGCGCGACTTTCTGCGGCCGATGTAAAAAATGCTATCGAAAAGTTGGGTTTTTATGAGTCGCTTCATTTTTTCCAGGAAGCCATGCGCACCCCGGAGGCTTATAAGACTCTCAATCTAAGCACAAATGCCCTTAAGGATATTAAGTCGGAGTTTCCAACGCTTGATCTGCAAGCGATAAACCTACTTATCTACGAATCGGCTCGCAATGGATACTTCTTTCGTCGGGATAATGGCATCGCGGCGGCGGTTCTTTCGCGGATGAATTCACTTATTCCCGAGTTCAAAAGACGCTTGATCGCGGCCATCAACCGCGTGGACACCCGCGAAACCCTGATCAAGGCGAATGAAATATTCAACCATCCTGAGACGCTCCGGAGTTTCAGCGCTACTAAAAAGGACACAATCATTCTTTTTCAGCAGGCCCGCGAATTTTCATTGCTGGTCAGATCTTCCAAATTAAGAAATGGCGGAATGGCCCGCGTACGATCCGATGTTTTGACAGCCTTTTCGGCGAAACTGGACGAGTTGTCAGGTAATTCCGGCGCGCGGTTGGCGGATGAGTCTCCAAAACAACTTTTAGACCGGATGCTTGAGAAAGCAGGCATCCTCCAAGACGGTCGCATCGCTGATCTAGGTTCCATGGATACAAACGTGAATGGGTATAACGCCAATGCAGGCGGACTTCGCGAGTTAAAGGAAAGGACCGGCGGCGCTTTAAAGTTCGCGGAGACTTCCCCGATCTCAGAAACTGCCACGAAGAGCGAAGAAGCCCGCTTTATGACGAGGGCCGTGACGGGAGCGCTCAACACTATCATCTTCGCGGCTGGCCGCGCGACGCGTATGAAATTACCGAACTCGGTGGATGATCTTGGAATAGCCGGGCTAACGCCAAATTTATTGAAGGTCATTAATAATTTAAGGGGCTCAGCCGACAACGCAACCATGGACGATCTTGAGAAAAGTTCCGAGTTTCAGACCCTTCTACACAAGGCCCGTGATGGCATCATTCTAGACGGAGGCGATCTAAGCCTTGCCCAGAGGCAGATCCTACAGCTTCGTTACCAATACCAGCAGCTTGTTGAAAATAATCTCCATCTAGGAATTTCCCTGAAATCTCTTCTCGAGAACGCGCATTTTACGGTCATCGTCAACGCCTCCAACAAAGACGCCATTGCCAAACAACTCGCAATGGTCGGCTACGCCGGTCTTAAACCTGAGAATGTCTATCTCGTCCTCCAGAGAGAGGTGGGAGGCTATGAGATAGGGCCAGACGGCTCTCTCACTTGGCAGGATGAGTTTGTGTTTCCAGAGGGCCACGGAAAGCCTTTTATCGACATCAATCTTGACGCTCAGGCGGCGTTTTCTCTGGATGCCGACGGAAATCTGCGCCCGCTCGGCCTGCCTCTGCGGGATGTTTTCGTTGAAAAAGGTATCGAGCGCTCACTTTTTGCTCAAGTCAATGACCTCCTTCTTTCAAGCGACATTGCGTCCGTTACTCGCTGGAGCGCTGCCGAGGCTCTTATGGATGCCGGTAGTGAGATGGTGGTGGAGACGGTCGACAATTCGTCGCTAAGACAAAAAGGCGGCGGCACGTTCGAGGACGAGAACGGCCATGCATTCATGCGCGACACCATCGCGATGAAAGTACCCGGAGAATTCGATAATGTCTCTATTCCCTCGACCATCAGCCGCATGTTCTACTTTGTTACAACGGAAGGTCTGTCGCGTCTTTCGGGAGATTCCATTCCCGCCTATCTCAACCCTCGCGATCATATGGGCAAGAAACTGATGACCTACGAATATTATTCGGGCGATGCCACTTCCGCTTTCCGGAATTCCAAGGCCATCATGCAGCCCGGTTTAAAGATAAACACAATGAAGGAACAAAAGCGCATTCCTGTCGCTTTGGATTCGATCGCCGCCCAGGACGCACAATCCGGTTTCTTGGATCTGATTAAATCATCCTCCGGCGCGCGGTTGGCTGGGGTTAGCCAAGAATTGGTGAGCGACTTGGAAAAAGGTCTTACGATGGCGCAAGGCGCGGATTTTGAGTCGACCTTTGAAAGGGCCGTCGATTTTCTCTCTTATATAGAGAGGTATCCCTTGAACATGCAAATACAAGCCATCCGCAACAAGCTGGCCCAGCTTGTAAGTGACAATGAAGGCCAACCCCCGGTTGGTTCGCCCTCTTTGAGCATAAAGGGTAATAATCCTGGGGATAACTATGAACTGCTCGAGATCGCATTGGCTCGACTCGAAAATATTCCAAATCAGTCTCAAGTTGAACAGCAGCTCCTGCACATCATGAAAGACCCTTCAAGTGGTCTCACCCAAGAAAGGATTTCGGATATTTTAGACCGGTTGAATGGAGGCAAGATCCAGCTCAAGGGTGAACAGATGGATGCGATCAAGCTCGTAAATGGTCGGGAGGAGACGATAGGCCAGTTAGACGGCAAGCTTATACACGAGGCCAGACTGTTGCATAGAACCTCAAACGCATTTGTTTTAACCCCGGAAGGAAAGTTTGTTATTCAACGCAGAGTTCATAACAAAGCGGAGGCGCAGCGTCTATCGATTTATGGCGGTCATGTGCGTGCCGGTGAAACGTACGAGGCGGGAATAAGGCATGAGCTGGAAGAAGAATTAGGACTTATTCAAGGAAAAGAGTTGGAAGGAACTCTAACCGTTGTCGGACAAGAAGGCCAATTCTCCTCGCCAGAAAATGACAAGATTAATCGTGAAAGAAGGTCATTGTACTTATATCGCGCGACCCCAAATGAGATGGAGCACATTCGAAAAGAGAGAGACCGGGTTCGGCAAGCAAAATCAGAGCGGACACCCGAAGAATTTCAAGCCTGGATTTTAGAAGAACAAAAAAAAGGGCTTGGCTCGGGCGAGATATGGGATGTGTACGAATTGACCTACGATGAGCTCCTTCGTTTGGGAGACGAAGCGAATCCCATGACGCTCAAAGAAAATTTCTCAGATGGCGAAAAGTCATTCGCTGCGCTTCCTAGCTCTGATCTCCTTGCCCCGATGCTAAAAGACAAAAGCATTATTGGCAGTCTTTCTGACCATCTTGTCGGACACGCGGGTACACAGGTGGTAACCGACGGAAAAAAAAGCAGGCTAGTATTAGGCAGGAAAATGGCCGTCCTAGAAGTAGCAGGTCTTTCTTACGTAATTAAGGTTGTCAATGATCCTGATTTGGAAAATTTAATTATGTATGGTCATAAAAATGCGGTTCGCGGTTTAGGAAATCTAGTCGTTCCGTTAACCGTCACAGACAAACTGTCCGTAACTATAGGCCAGAACCAAATTAATAAGGTTATATTGCAAGAAAAAATTATGCCGGCAAATGAATTAATGGCTGCCTATCTAAAAGAAAATAAAACAGAAATGGCGGTAACCTTACTCAAAAAAATGATCGAAAATGACCAAGAAATTACGCGAAGAGGTTATATTTTAACGGATTGGAAAGTCGCAAATTACGGAGTAACAGCTAGAGGCGAAATTCTTTTATTGGATCCATCTGCGGTTGTTGACCCTAAACAGCCACCGCGTGGCTACTATGATTATTTTATGAAAAATAGGTTTTTATTGGCCAAAGCTGGAAGCTACTATCGATTTTATAAAGAATATAGGCAGTCCGTGCATGCAAAAGAATTGTTTGATGTTTTTTTTGATATGACGGGCATACGTTTAGAAGTTGATATGAGAGATTCTATTATCGAACAAGTAAGTAGTGATGGACCAGATACGGTCGCACGAGAAAAAACCAGAAGGCACCTCGAAGACCTAGTGAGGTTAAAAAGAGGCCTAGAACATATTAGGCCGTTTGTACCCACAGAATTCACTGAAAAAAAAGTTGACGATTTTATAAATGATTTAATGGGAGGAAAAGAAAAAAGTACATTTTCATTACAGGTTCTAGACGTTTGGGATGAGAATCAACAAATTAGTATAAGTAATTTAACAAACAACTATCTCTCAATTGTTGTTAGAAAAAATAATCCCTCCGGCTCCCGGTTGGCCGGAATACCGGCATCCGCTTTCGAAGTGGAGGCAGGTGTCCGGTATTTTAACGGCACGGATAAAACAACCGCTATTGAAAGGCCCTTTAGACCAAGCAAAAAAGAAGATGCCGTTGATATCGCTTCAATGACGGAATCGGAAGGACTGGAGCTTGAAGGGATCGGGGCTCGTTCCATATTGAACGGGGAAGGATACATCTCTGAATTGATCGCGGGCGCTTCCTCGAGGATGAACCCCGCCGAAGCTCCTGCGGACGCCAAAGCGCTTGTCGGCGGGAAGGACATTCAATCCAAGGCGGCTGTGCCGATCGGAAGGACTACCGACGGACATGTGTCCACTTATATCGGGGAATTTGCAGAGAATTTGGCCCGGTTTTTTACGGCTATCAATGAGGAGGCGGCACGCGCCGGCATCTCGGGCGACGCGTTCAAGAACGATGTGGGTTTTATGACAAACGACCAGTATCGTCCGGAACACGACGCCCTTCTTTCCCAGAATAACTATTTTGGTTTGAAAAAAGAGCAGATCCATATGTTCCACCAGCCTCTGGGGGCCAAGTTCGTCGCAACCGAGAAAGATACAGAAAAGATCAAATCGAATCTCGATGCGCGCGGGGTAGGGGCCTACAACGAAGCCATCGCGCAGTCCCAGAAAGTGACGGCCGACATCGTCGCCGGCAAATCAGAGTCTGTCATCCTGGAAGGGGAAAGAGACCCTCTGGGCCACGGGGAATTTTTCCATCAGCTCATCGCGACGGGCGAGATCCTTCGCATACGCGATTCCGGAAAGAAATGGATACTCGTCAAGAATGTCGATAATTATGCCTCCAAGTTTGACAAGACTTTCCTTAGAATACTTGGCCTGTTTCTGAAGCAAAATCTCGATTTTCAACCCGAAGTCTCCCCGCGTTCTCCCGGCCAAAAGGGTGGCAGTCTCATCGTCATGGAGGACAATGGGGCCCATCAGCTTGCCGAAGATCCCAATATCACCGCGACTAACGACGCGTTGAAACAAAAAGGGCTTCCTCCGGTGATGGGGCCGACGGATTCTTATTGGTTCAACGACGCGGTCGGTCTGGCGACGCTCTCCTACGCGATCAATCCTTATAAATTGGAAGGCCAGTCAGATGAGGATTTCTTTAAAGAATTAGCCTCTGCAAATGCGGATGAGAGACAAGCCATCGCCGACCGTGGCCGCCGGAAATTCCCGAAAATATTCGACACTAAGCCCGCGAAATCCTCGAATACCGGCGTGGTGAAAGGCGAGACCAATCTTTGGCAGTCGACAGGTGTCGTTTCCCAGGACATGAAGATCAAAGCGGTGGGCGTCCGCGGTATCCGCAATATCCCTATCGAAGAATATAAGAAGCTTCCTTTCGAGGAGCGGATGAAGCTCCTCGGCCCCATGCGGTTTTTGTCTACGAAAAATTGGACCAAATCTGCCGAGGAAGTCGCGAAAGCGAAGGGCCAGCTTGAAAAAGACCTGGGGCGTCCTGTCACCAACGATGAATTGTGGGTGACCTTGGAGACCTATCAGGGCAACAAGATCATCGCCGACGACATTTTGAGATACAACCGCGAAGCAGAATTGGTAACGCCTGGAATTTTCTCTGGCGCGCGTCTTGCAACTGTGGATGCGTCGGCTCCCTACATGGCGCATCTTCTGGAGGGCATTGGCGAGAATACGCCGGATTGGCAGAGAATGAATGTATTGATGGCCATTCTCGTGCGTACGCTTAATGGAAAGATGGCTCTACGTGATCTTCTGAGCGGGGTCAACCCTAGACTGAAGGATCAGGGAATTGAGGCAGACGATCAAAAAATAATCGATCTTTTAAAACGGCTCACGGACATCGGTCTCGTGAAGGCCGCTGGCTCTGATTTTTCGCTCGTTCCGTCCAAGAGACTTGCGGCGGTTAAAATAAACGATGTGGAATTTATTCGAGATGATATCAGAAATTCAATGAATGATTTGGCAAGTCTTCTTAGAGAATACTCAGAGATTACAGACTTATGGCATCTCTATCCGGTGGAAGCGAAATGGCCCGTTGAAAAGGCAATCGCGCTTTTAGATAAAGAAGAGCAAATGAAGGTCGTTGAATTTATCCGCACCCATCCAGAAACCCATAAGTATGAACTCGTGAATTTTATCGGTTTAATTCTAGATAATGATATTCCGCTGGACTGGGTGGAAAAAAACGCGGCGGAGTTGATCGGCAGGAATCTTTTCTATGTGTCTCCCGAAACCTGGGCGGTGGCGGGCGGGCTAGGACGTGTCGGACAATACCATGCAATCGGAATGAAAAGCCTTGTCCGCGGCAAGGCAAACGTCGCCACCGTGGAACCTTATTATCCATACAAGCTTAATTTTAAAGGCGAGGAAGAACCGGTGGATTACACCAAGCTTCCCGTGCCGGTGGAGCAATTATCTCATGTGCCTGTTTACGAATTTGAAATTCCGGTACGTGGACGTATGGCTAAGGCGCAGGTTTATAAAGGGGTAAATAAGTATGGGATTGAAGTGTACCTGATCAAAGATCCAAAAAATTATTACACCCGCCTTCTTTATATTTATGGCCTAAGAGAATCGGCCTCTTTTGAGGAGTTTACTGAATTTTTTAACCGAGCTTCTTTGGACCTGATCCTAATCCTAGAGCGTGAAAAAATGGCAAAAGAGAAAAAGAGCTACAAAGCGCCTGTAATCAGTCTCAATGACGGTCAATTGGGTCTTTTTCCCGCCTATAAGAGAATGGCGGATGAATCTCCAGATCCTTCAAGGCAGGTATTAAAGGATGCTTTTATGTTGATGGTGACGCATACCTATCGTAATCGCGGGATTTATGGTCAAAACAATGGTTTTAGGTTCCTCGTTGATGCGGGAGTGCCCGAAAGATTCCACAGATACTATCAAAGAATCGGTCAAATAGACGCCACGAGCGGCGCAAGGCGGCTGGCCGATGCGACGAGTGCGGTGGCTCTTGTGCATAGCGATGAAGTCGCGCCCATCGACCCAGGTGTTCGGGGACTTGCCATTACCAATGGGGATAATCTCGAGGCCTCCGGAAAAGTATTTAGGGCTATTTTTGAGGAGCTTTATCCGAATGAAGACTTTTTTTTCATGACCTCTCAGCAGTTGATCCATGTGAAAGAAGTTGCAAAGCAAAGAGTAGCAACGGACCCAAGACTGACTCAGCTGGATCCGGAGATATCCAATTTGAGAGCTGATCAGCCGGTAATTGGATATTTTGGGCGTCTGGTTTCCGAGAAAGTCGGAAGAGATCGCGCATTTACGAACGAAAATATAGGAAAGATGGTCGAAGCAGGTGTTCAGGTTATCCTTGCGGCCAATGTTCAGTCACACACACAGAGCATGCTCAATGACTTGAGAGAGCTTCAGAAACAAGTCAATGCTCCTGAGAAGGCGGGTCGACTGATTGTTTTGAATGGTTGGAGCTTGCCCGAGCAAATTTCTCTTTTAGCGGCAACGGATGTTCAGGTGCAGGATTCGGACCGTGGAACCGAAGCAGCTGGATTCACCGAATCCGATGCATCTGTGAATGGAGCTTTACAGCTAGCACCTGCTGGTCTTGAAGGCATTTTACAGAACCAGGGGATTATTTTGGATCGTGAAAGACCGGGCTCAGGAAACACATTGATTCCAGATAGCGAGCAACCAGGATCTTATTGGAAAGTCTATGAATGGATCGTTAAGCAGTTTCATGAAGATCATGAGCGATTTTCCACCTACCAGACCGCCTCGGTGCGTTTAAGCCGCGTTTTAAATGCCCGTGTGACCGCCGCTGCCTACTTGATTAAGTTCTCGAATGGGATCGATCGCCGCGAAAATCCTGTGCGTGTTCTGAGTGACTATCTTCGCGGCGATATTCAGGCGAAAGATGCTTTGATGAGCGAATGGCTGAGAAAAGATCTGGCGGCAGCTCTTGCGGGTTCCGCGCAGGTTGTCAATGTTCCGACTGACAATGACCAGGTAAAAGTCTTTGTGTGGGATGACCAAGGCACGAAAAGGCTTGTTCTCGTCGATGGAAGTTACAGAAATGGCCACGACGTCCAGACGTTTGTGCATCTTAAGGAAATACTCGTTGATAAAATCGTGGGGACCTCATCAAAAATTGATCAGGTTTTAGGTGTTTATGATGCGCAAACCGGCCAGCTATATGGAGAATACTCCACCCAGAGGCTTAAAGAAGATGGACTCAATGCTGTGATTCGAAATCCTGGTGTTCAAATTCTTAATCTTAAACTACAGGCGGCCGGAGCACGCCTGGCAGAGTCAAGACAAAGCCAGATCGAGAATATGATAGGAGCGTTACAAAGTATTTCGTACCAAATTTCGGGTATTGGCGTGACCTTGACTCTGGACGGTTCCGACCAGGCCAACAGGCTCCACGACGCGGTCCGCCGCCTAAACTCTTATAACCAAATCGACCAGACGACTCTGACGCGCACGATCGTGCTTTCCGCGCCAAACTTGCCTCAGGAAAAGCTGGACCATTTAAAGCTGGCTTGGCGCTTGATCGGAGAAGTCCTCAGAAATCAAAATTTTAAAGGAAGCGAGCAAGACCGAATCGGACTTACTCAGATTCAAGAGACAGTGTCCAAGAGGTTTGCGGAGGATTTGGCCCAGCTAGGAAGTGAATTTCCGGAGCGAGTGAAAGCCCAATCGCTGAAAACTTTGACTCTGGAGGACTGGAATTCGGTTTTAAGTAACTTCGGGTATGTTTCGGGAGTTTTTCCTGGTCAACGCCAGGAATTGGAGGCGATTCGCGCCTTAATTCAGACCGAGGACCCCAGCGCCATCGACCGGATCGAGCAAATCATCCCTCAGATCAGCCGGGGCGGGTTTGAAGTGAGCACAGAACACTTAAAGACGGTGGCGTCCTTGTTGCGTTCGGCGTGGGAACTGTCCGGCGCACGGTTGGCAGACGGGATACGGTCGGGAAATGAAGCTGCTCTTATTGCCCAATACTCCCCAGTTGCCGGCCAAGTACCATCTCTGGCCGCGACGGATATGAAATTGATCCGCGAGATGGTGCGTGACTATGATTACCGTTCGCGAGGGACTGAAGATCTATCTCCCACGGCGATGTTCCTGTGGGGTGTGGCTCAGGCGCAGATGGCGCTTGACCGGGCCCAGCGCTACGGGGTCGTCAACCGGACCGTGCTTTTAGCCAGGGATGCCAGAAAAATAAAAACAGAACTTTTAGAGGCATTTGCAGCGGGTTTGCTGTCTCAAGGTTTGAGTGTTGTGTATATTTCCGCGGAAGGTCCGAATGCGGTCACATCCTATTCCTGGGCGGTCCGCGAAGTCAAACCGCTGATGTCGGTGTTTTATACTTCCAGTCACGTGGTGGCCAAGCCCGGAGAGAAGATTATGGGCATGAAAACCAGCATTATCGACGATACTGGCGAGTTGTCGAGTTTGACCACTCTGGAGATCAAGGACGAGTCGCTCAAGATGATTACTGGCCTGAGTCAGGCGGCCTGGGCATCACCTCAAGCAGCTCCTGGAAAGATCAGCGCGTTGACTGTCGATGAAAATACGACACGCCAAAATATATTGATCGGCCGCATCGCCGCATTGAGTGATGTTGCTAATGAGATTACATTGAATGCGCTGGATAATGATTTCGCGAAGTCGGATTCGGCGATCGAGGTGTTGGACCGATGGGAGCAGCGAGTGCCTTCCGACTTTAAGCCATTTGCCAATGTGCGTGTCACTATCGATGCCGCGCACACACCCAGCGGATATCTTGCGGCCGGACCTTTCGAGGCACTGGGTGCCACAGTCACGGTTCTTAACAGCGATATTCAGGAAGTGGAAGGTCCTCATAAAGCTGACCCGTCGAAAAAGGCGAATTTGATAGAGTTGAAGCAGAGGATGACGGCCGAGAAAAGTTTAGTGGGGCTGGCGTTTGATCTAGATGGGGATCGCGGCGCGATCATCATTCGCACGGGACCCGGCGAAGATTTGGACCGTGATTTTATGATCCTTCCTCCGGATAATCTGATGGCGGCGATGATCCCATTCTTAAGAAAAGAAGGCGGGTACTCGCAGGAGCAGATCGCGTTTGTTCGCGATGTATTGTCCACCGAAGGGGTCGATGTTCAGGCGGCTTCTCATGAGGCTCTTTCAGAGATCACCGATGCCGGGTATATCTTCTTGAAAGCAAGAGCCAAGGAGCTTAAAGCCCGAGGATTCCAAGCCCCGATGAAGGGGGAGCGGTCGGGTCACGCCTGGATCAGCGTGGCGGGCGATTACGAAAATCCCGTGGCGGTTGCATTGATCTTCGCGGCCATGGCGGTTCGATATCAGGAAACCCACCCCGAATCAAAAAATCCATATTGGGATGTTTTCAAGCAGAACACGGTTCCTTATCTTCAGTCAGCCCGCTTCCAGCCCAAATTTGCCGATGCGTTCCTGGGTCGAATCGCCCAGGACCCTAGAAATGACACCGGATGGGCTCCTGGACAGGGCACACCCAACCAAAAAATTATCGCGGTCGGGCGACATTTGCTGATTGAAACGATCCTTAAAGATTTTGCGCCGGGCCGCGCTTTCCAGGGGATCAACGGTGAATTGGTCGTCCAAAAGGTCCTTGCGCAGGAACCTGTGACAAGTCCCGATGGCTTTTATCGCTACGCGGATATTCAATTTGTGGATGCGGCCGGCCAGAACGCCGGGCGCTTTGTGATCCGCGCCTCTTCCAATGACCCGACTTGGGTGGCTGCCTATGAGACGCCCGTGAGGCCGAACGAATCTCTTGATTCGCAAGCAGTCGCGGATCGGTATCAATCCATTGCTGGTGTTGTTCTTGGCTATCTGGAAACAAATCAATTTGCGGATATTCTCGGTTTTGATTATGCTGCGGTCGATGATCAGGATATGGTGCTTCAAGCCCACCTTCTTCGCGCCTATAACCAAGAGGTTCCAAAATTAAAGGATCAACTAAAGTTTTTCAACGCAAACCGTCAGCGGCGCACAAGCGCCTCGAGGTCTTTGTCGGCGACTGGCATGCCGAAGGAACGTCGTACGG